>CAIYTJ010000226.1 GCA_903929065.1 uncultured Bacteroidales bacterium
ATCTCTCTCCCCGCTTGATATTCTGAGTTTTTTTTTGGCTTATCTATTTTTTTTAATGAGAGCGCACGTCGTAAACCTTTTAATATTCAGAAATTATATAGCTTAATGCCAACCCATTTGCCTGATTATCAACGATAGTTACAATTCGGATTTGAATTCGCTGAGCATTGCACTTGATTTTCTGAATCAGCAGGCAACAGCAAAAAGCCTTTCGAAAACACTCATTCTTTCGGATATTCTCCAAACCGGACTTTCGCCCGAAGAACTTTATAAAACAGTTGCTGAGTTGGTTGCTAACAAAAATGTGCAACAAATCATTGGTATAGGACCCGAAATATCTGCTCATGCCGGTAAATTTTCGATTGAGAAGAAGACTTTCTTTGACGATACCGACGATTTTCTGAAATCGTCCTTTATACGTGAGTTCCGTAATGAGATTATTCTGCTGAAAGGTTCACGGGCATTTCATTTCGAAGATATTTCCGAGAAACTGGAGTTGATAACTCACGAAACTATCCTGGAGGTGAACCTGAATGCGTTGGTGGATAACCTGAATTATTTCCGCTCGAAACTTAGACCCGAAACCAAAATGATGTGCATGGTGAAAGCCTTTGCTTATGGAAGCGGTTCGGTCGAAGTGGCGCGCACCCTTCAGCATCACCGTTGCGATTATCTGGCAGTGGCAGTGGCGGATGAAGGAGCAGAATTGCGTCGCGAAGGTATTCGTATTCCCATTGTGGTTATGAATCCGGAGAAAGGCAGTTTCGGAATGATTTTCGACAATAATCTGGAACCTGAAATTTACAGCTTTCGCTTGCTCGATGCTTTTATTGCTGCAGCTGAAAAACTGGGTGTAACCGATTATCCAATTCATATTAAGATAGATAGCGGTATGCACCGTCTTGGTTTTGAACCGCAGGACATGGAACAGTTGCTCACCCGACTCAAAACCCAGAGTCAGGTGAAAGTGCGCTCGGTTTTCTCGCATCTATCAGGCTCTGACGAAGCAAAGTTCGACACTTTTACAAAACAGCAAATAAAGACATTTACAGATTGTACTGATCAATTCTCAGCTACTTTCCCACATCATATCATGCGTCATATCCTCAATTCAGCAGGTATTGAACGTTTTCCGGAATATCAGTTTGATATGGTTCGGCTTGGAATAGGGCATTACGGCATCAGTTCCTTGCCTGAAGCTAATCTGAAGCAGGTTTGTGCCTTGAAAACCATTATTTTGCAGATCAAAACCGTGAAAGCCGGCGAAACAGTGGGTTATAGCCGCAAAGGCGTTGTTGCTACCGATAAACGCATTGCTGTGCTCCCGATTGGTTATGCCGACGGTTTCGACCGCAAACTGGGCAATGGAGTGGGAGAGGTGCTTATAAACGGACAACGTGCCAAAGTGATTGGTAATGTGTGTATGGACCTGATAATGATTGATGTATCCAATATTGACGTTAACGAAGGCGATCAGGTGGAAATTTTTGGCGATCACCTTACTATTTCCGAAGTGGCTGGTTGGCTGAAAACTATTCCTTATGAAGTTTTGACCAGTGTTTCACGGCGGGTGAAGAGGGTTTATTTTCAGGAATAAATACTCTACATTTTCTTTGCGAATTCTATGATTAAAACCAAAGTCATTTTGTTAATAATTTATTTTTTTCAGGCACAATCTGCCCAAGGGTTTAAATAATTTTCTCTATATGGTATTTTGCTTTTAACGACAGCAAAAATACGGTGTATAAGTTTGTTTCTAACATTGTTTATTACCACGCGGTCTTTCTTGCCTTGAGCAATTTTCCGAATGTAATACGCAGCGAGTTCTTTGTCATATTGTACAGCGCATCTAGCACACTGTGTAAGCAAGACTTTGATGTCTTTGTTTGCTAAACGACTAATGTGATTACCGCCATTTATACTTGTCCCGGAGGATTTCTCGAATGGAACTACTCCACAATAACAAGCGAGTTGACGAGCTGTTTCAAAGGTTGAAAAATTGTCTGTATGTACGATTAATGCAATTGCAGTAATCATACCTACACCTTTTATCGAAACCACTAGCAAATAGTTCTCTTTCAATTGGCTATTGATTATTACATCGTGCATTTTAGTTTCAAGAACCTCAATTTCTTTTTTGATACGTTCAATATCTCGTTGACTGTTTTCAAAGATAAAACGTGAAGTAGGATCACGATTAATCACTCTGCGGGTTTCTTTAGCAGCTATCTCAAGAGACACTTTATTTTTCACTAACCTACCTCTGTAGGCTAATAATAACCGAAGCGATTCAATTTCTTTGTTTGCAGGCTTACAAGCGGTGGCTTTATCTTGAAAACGTAATGCATAACGTGCTATTTCGAGCGAATCTATACGGTCTGTTTTGGCTCTTTTAATTCCCCAGGAACATTTAATCTGAAGTGGATTTTCAAGCCAAATAAACAGGTTCTTTTTCAATAGAAACTCGGTTAATCCACGACTATAAAGTCCAGTGTGTTCACCACAAAACAACCAGTCCTGTTTTGGAACGTTTGACTGTTTTGACACCAATTTCAAGAAGTTATTAAAGCCTTTTGATTCATTGTCAAAGGTAGCCTGTACAAAATCTTGTTGATCTATACTCTTTAGTATAGTAACATCGAATTTACTTTTAGAAAAGTCAATTCCAATAAATAAATACTTTTTCATACTTTTGTATTTTAAGTAATAAATTTGGAATTAACCGATAGAAACTGCCTGTACTAAGACCCTTAATAGGATTTAAAGCCTAACATTCTATATGGTATTTGCAGTTTGACCCTTAAAAGTCTGATTCGCAAAATAGAGTTTTATCTCTTTGTCTCTGCATAGTTCACTTTTAAGGATCGGTTAATTCCTTCTTTTATACAACAAAAGTAAGAAATTAACCATTATCAATTTTCATTCTGCAAACTAAGGGTTCTCTGCGTTTAAATGTAAGAAAATGAAGAATTTGGCTGTTGTAATCCTCGCTGTTTTGTTGTTTACTTCCTGTGAGCACAAGTTATCTAAAACTGCACAAACTCACTCGTCTGATACCCTAAAGCTTACTTATGCACAGGGTTTTGCTGTGAAATATTTCTCCGGTTATAAGGAAGTGATAGTTTATAGTCCATGGGTAAAAGGAACAGAATATGCCCGTTATTATCTAGTTAATGACATTAAAATCAAAACACCTGCTAACGGTACAAAA
>CAIYTJ010000227.1 GCA_903929065.1 uncultured Bacteroidales bacterium
CGCTTCGCTCTGAATGACAGAATTTTAAGGCGTCTGGGTGAAGTTGAATGATTGGCGGCAAAGCCGCCAATCATTCAACTTCCGAATATATAAAATGCTGACTGTCATTTCGAACGAAGTGAAAAATCTAGTACAAAATTACGTCATTAAAGGACGTTAAGATAATATACAAACAATTATCTTATTACACATAACACAATTTTTATTCACAAATGATTCAAAAATTCAATCCTTTTCGTACTTTTGTTCTAACATCTTTATAATTATTAATCGGATGAACACGCCCAGCATAAAAAAGCTTTATTTCAAGGATACGTCATTTGCCAATCTGATGACGCACCGTATTTACAATATCCTGTTGTATGCCAGCAAGTACGATGCTTTTGTATTGGAAGAAGATGGACGTATTGACGAGCTTATTTTCAATGAATATACGTCGTTGAACCTGCGTTATCCACCGCGTTTCACGCTGGTTTCCAACGAAGAAGAAGCGAATGCATTACTCAAAGAACGCAAGTTCGAACTGATCATTTCCATGCCAAGCGGCGATAGTATCAACCCGTTTGAATGGGCCAAAAGCGTAAAAAAACAATTCCCTTATATTCCGATTGTGGTCTTGACTCCATTTTCAAAATCAGTATCTCAACGTATTGCCAATGAGGATTTAAGTGCCATCGATTACGTTTTCAGCTGGTTAGGAAATTCAGACATTTTACTGGCAATTATTAAACTGATTGAAGACAGGATGAACGTTGAAGAAGATGTGAATTCGGTTGGTGTTCAGGTGATTTTATATATTGAAGATTCCATCCGGTGGTATTCTTCTATCGTTCCGCATTTATACAAATACGTTTTCAAGCAATCGCGGTCATTTATGACCGAAGCGTTGAATGAACACGAACAAATGCTCAGGATGCGTGGTCGTCCGAAAATATTGTTGGCACGTACCTACGAAGAAGGAATGATCATTTACGAAAAGTACAAACAAAATATGCTGGGCGTGATAACCGACGTAAGTTATCCTCAGAATGGCGTAAAAAACAAAACTGCCGGCATAAATTTATGTACCGAAATTCGCAAAGAAGACAAACATATTCCGTTGATTTGCGTGTCGACAGAAGCTTCAAATCATGATGCTGCTGACCTTGTAAAAGCTGCATTTCTAAATAAAATGTCGAAAACATTGCTTTTGGAACTGCGTGAAAAGATTGCGAAAAACTTTGGATTTGGTGATTTTGTATTTATAAACCCAACAACCGGCGAAGAGGAAGCCCGAGTTCAGAATTTACGGGGTTTACAGGAAACCATTTTCAATATTAGCGACGAATCGTTGTTTTACCACGTTTCAAGGAATAATATTTCACGTTGGCTTTATTCACGCGCCATGTTTCCATTGGCAGAATTTCTGAAAAAAATTAGTGTTGAAAATTATATTTCAACTGACATGGGAAAAGTGCGTCAGGTAATTTTTGACGCCATTGTTCAGTACCGGAAAGTAAAAAACCGCGGAATTGTTGCTGTTTTTCAACGGGACAGATTTGACCAATATTCCAATTTTGCGCGCATTGGTGAAGGTTCGCTGGGTGGAAAAGGGCGTGGTCTGGCATTTATTGATGCTATGATAAAACGGAATGAAATTCTGGAAAACTTTGAGCATGCCCAGATAATGATTCCCAAAACGGTGGTATTGTGTACGGATAATTTCACCGAATTTATGGAGCTTAATAAACTCTACCCTATTGCTTTATCCGATTTGGATGACGATGAAATTTTGAATCATTTTTTGAAAGCACGCATACCGAAACAATTGATTGCTGATTTGAATGCATTTATCGGAGCAACCAGTTCACCAATTGCCATCCGGTCATCCAGTCTGCTTGAAGATTCGCATTATCAGCCCTTTGCCGGAATTTATTCCACTTATATGGTTCCGTATAATGGAGAAAGCAAAACACACATGCTGGTGATGATTACCGAAGCCATAAAAGCAGTTTATGCATCCGTTTTCTATCGCGACAGCAAAGCTTATATGACGGCAACCAAAAATGTGATTGATGAAGAGAAAATGGCCATCGTGCTGCAGGAAATTTGTGGAAATTCTCACGAAAGCCGGTTCTATCCTTCATTTTCAGGCGTGGCGCGTTCGCTTAATTATTATCCGATTGGAGCCGAAAAAGCTGAAGAAGGAATTGCCAATGTGGCATTGGGATTGGGAAAATACATTATGGACGGCGGAATGAGCCTGCGTTTTTCGCCTGCTTATCCAAATAACATCCTGCAAACGAGCAATGTGGAATTTGCCCTTCGTGAAACGCAAACTTATTTCAATGCACTGGACTTGAGCCAAACTACATTTGTTCCTCAGGTTGATGACGGTTTTAATCTATTGAAGATTCCGGTGGCCGATGCAGAGAAAGATGGAACGTTGAAATATCTCGCTTCAACGTATAATCCGCAGGATCATTTGATTCAGGACGGCATTTATTCCGGAGGAAGAAAAGTAATTACTTTTGCCAATATATTACAGCATAATGTGTTTCCGTTGGCTGAAATCCTGAAAGAAGTATTGAAAATTGCCCAAACCGAAATGGGACGACCCATCGAAATAGAGTTTGCCGTAAACCTTGATTATTCACCAGCAAAACAACATGCATTTTATCTGCTTCAAATACGTCCGATTGTCGACAACAAAGAGATGATAAATGAAGATATCGGTTCAATTCCGGAAGGAAATGCGATTATTACATGTAAAAGCGCTTTGGGACATGGCGTGACATCCGATTTATATGATTTGGTTTATGTAAAACCCGAAGCATTCAGCGCTTCAAAAAATCAGCTTATCATGTCCGAAGTTGAGAAACTAAACCGGCAATTGGTGAATCAAAACCGTCATTATGTGCTTGTCGGTCCGGGGCGTTGGGGTTCAGCTGATCCGTGGCTGGGTATTCCGGTAAAATGGTCGCACATCAGCAATGCGCGGTTGATTGTTGAATCCGGTTTGTCGCATTATCGCATTGATCCAAGTCAGGGAACACATTTTTTCCAGAACTTGACTTCGTTTGGTGTGGCCTATTTCACTATTAATCCTTTTTTAGGCGATGGCACCTACGATACAGAATATCTGAACGCCCAACCGGCTCATTTTGAATCGGAATTTATCCGGCATATCCGTTTTGAAAACCCGATTATCATGAAAGTGGACGGTCGGAAAAACAAAGGGGTGGTATTGAAACCTGAAATCAGTTTATAGTCAATAGTTTGTATTTTTATAAATCTAACAGCAAGAAATCATTTAACACATCAATAAATTATGTTCAAAAAACATCCAAAAGGATTAATTATTTTGGCTTTAGCCAATATGGGCGAAAGGTTTGGCTATTACACCATGTTGGCCATTCTGACATTGTATATGCAAGCAAAATTCGGCCTTTCATCTTCAGAAACCAGCGTTATTTATGGCACTTTCTTAGCTATGGTTTATTTCTTACCGCTTTTTGGTGGTTTAGTTGCCGACAGATTTTTAGGTTATGGAAAAACTATATTATTAGGTGTAATTGTAATGTTTGGCGGATATTTATTATTGGCAATTCCATCTGCAAATAATGCTGCCGGAAAAACATTGATGTTCTGCGCATTGGCTCTGATTGCAATGGGAACCGGATTTTTCAAGGGTAATTTACAAGCATTAGTTGGGAATTTGTATGAAGAAGAAAAATATAAGGCTAAAAGAGATGTAGCATTTTCCATTTTTTATATGTTTATCAATATCGGTGCTTTCTTTGCTCCCAGTGCTGCCAATGCAATAAATAATGCCATTCTCGCTCAAAACAAGTTCACTTATGATGCATCAATTCCTAAAAGCTTTGTGGCTTTAAATGATAAAGTGGTCGACAAGAATACATTTATTGAAAGCACATTCAAAACTAATACAGAAAAAATAAACACAAGTGCTGATAGTACTGCTTTTATTGAAAAAGCTAAGAAAAACGCCGGTGTTGTTTTTCAATCTGATAGAGACAAAATTCTTTTTAAATTAAAGGCTGCAGGAATAAAACAATTGACTATTGCAGGACGAATTTCAAATCCAAATCAACAACTATCCAAATCTGAATACGAATTGCTTGATAGTAAAAAAGCGGAAGATAAAGCTAAAATTGCAGAATTAAAAGAAAGAATTAAGACAATTTCAATTACTGATACCAACATTAATCCCGGCGGAGATGCTGAAAAATTCGCGATTAATTTTGGCGAAAATTATGTAGTCAATTCACTTAGTAAATCTTATAATATTGCTTTCGGAATTGCTTGTATTAGCTTGGTTCTCTCTTTGCTTATTTTTCTTGGATTCCGAAAAACCTGGAAATCTGCGGATAAAACCCACAAGCAACAATTGAAAGAGGCTAAAGCTGCAAATATAAAATCGGATGCAATAATTTTAAGCCCGGCACAAGTAAAAGAACGTGTAATTGCTTTATTACTGGTATTTTTTGTGGTTATTTTCTTTTGGATGTCATTCCATCAAAACGGACTTTGCATGACATTTTTTGCCAGGGATTACACCAAAAGCGACATATCACCGTTGCATAATATGATTTTCTCACTACCTGCCCTTCTGTCATTTATAGTTTTTGCTTATGGAATTTATATCTCAACCATCGGGTTGTTTGAAGGTAAGCGAAAACCAATACAGGGCTTAATGATTAGTTTGTTGGGTTTAGCCGGATTGATTATTTATTATTTTATGGTGGTAAGGGATGTTACCGGAACTATTAAAATTACTCCTCAGATTTTCCAACAATTCAATCCGTTGTTTATCGTTTTACTAACTCCAATTGCGGTTGCATTTTTCTCGTTTTTGAATTCAAGAGGGAAAGAACCTTCTGCACCAAAGAAAATTGGATTCGGGATGCTTATCGCTGCATTAGGATTTATAGTGCTTTTTATAACTTCAATCGGACTCCCGGCTCCTTCTGAAATTCAGGGAATTTCAAACACGTTAGTAAATCCAAATTGGTTGATTGGAACTTATTTTGTGCTTACAATTGCTGAATTATTTTTGAGTCCAATGGGTTTATCGTTCGTTGCAAAAGTGGCTCCACCGCAATACAAAGGAATGATGCAAGGTGGCTGGTTAGCCGCTACAGCAATTGGAAACTATTTGGTAGGTGTATTAGGAACTTTTTGGGATAAATTGCCGCTTTACATGTTTTGGGGGGTATTGATAATTTGCTGTACACTTTCAGCAATGTTTATATTTTCAATTTTAAAGCGATTGGAAAACGCAACAGCTAATTCCTGACAACTTAAATAAATAATAAAGCCTCTGGGATTAAATTCCAGAGGCTTTATTATTTGAGGAAAATCAGGGTTCGAACTCAGGTTACAGTTGCCTGTAAAACAATTAACGATACACTAGCACAACTTTAAAATCTAAAAATGAAAAGAAATAATGAATATCATCGATTCTATAACATTTTCATTCAATAATAATTCATTAATTTAACAATGACATTTGCTCAACCTGTAAACCTTTATTATCTATAAAAACAGAAAATAACAAACCACTATATGTTATAATTACAAATAATCTTCACAAAGTTTTAAATTCTTTTGGACTAATTCCGAATTGTTTTTTAAAAATAGTTGAAAAATACTCCAATGAAGAAAACTGAAGCTGAAAAGCAATTTCCTTTATAGAAAGGGTAGTTTCATGAAGCATTTGCTTTGATTTATTCAATCTTGTATCCCTCAGATATTTTGCGGGACTAACCCCTGCATATTTCTTGAAATTAATTCGAAAGGAAGAATAACTTATATTCAATTCACTTGCGATTTCACTTAACTGAATGTCTTCCAGCACTTTTTCATTCATAATTATTTTTGCACAATCCTATAAATGATAAAAATAAATGGATAAAAGCAGCCGCCGCAGCAGCTGAGTTGATAGCAACGCCGAAGCTAAACTATGCCTTGAA
>CAIYTJ010000228.1 GCA_903929065.1 uncultured Bacteroidales bacterium
ATCTTGTTTACAAAAAATATCCCATGAAGTATGACGCATTATATTGGGGGGCAGTTTTTCCACAAGGGATGTATACTGTTTGTACATTTAGAATGACTCAGGCCTTAAATATGCCTTTTCTGCATTACATATATGACGTTTTTATTTATATAGCACTATTAGCATGGATTTTAACTTTCGTAGGATTGGTTCGCTCATTGATCTCGGATTTTAGCAAGATAAATATCAAATATAAAGAAAGTAAACCCTCCTGTTCATAGTAAAATAAAAGAATGTCATACCAACTGGAATCATTCCATCTCTGATGTTTGCTACTCGTATCCGAAGACCTATTTTAAATAAATAACAATATGATGCTAATCAGATTTTTGCAATTGCAATTGCGGTTTCTTATTCTTAGTCTTATAATCCTATTCTCAGTCAATCAGTTAATGGCGCAGTTGAAGGTCGCGGCCGAATACCGGCCGCGTACTGAGTATCGTCATGGCTATAAATCGATGTTCACTGAAGACGATAAAGCGGCTTTCTTTACTTCCCAGCGAATGCGGCTGAATGGTACTTACACAATGGACAAGCTCAAATTTGGGGTCAGTCTGCAGGATATCCGGGTTTGGGGAGATGTTCCGCAGCAGAGTTCCACATCGAACCAGGTGATGCTCTACCAGGGATGGGCTGAGTATATGTTTACGAAACAATTTTCGATGAAAATCGGGAGGCAGGAGTTGAAGTATGACGATGAGCGAATCTTCGGAAACGTCGACTGGGTTCAGCAGGGGAGGGTTCACGATTTGGCTTTATTCAAATATGAAAAGAGCTTTAAGCTTCATGTTGGATTAGCTTTTAACCAGGAGTCTGAAAAAATGAAAACAACAGATTACAATGTTATCGGGAACTACAAAGCAATGCAATTTGTCTGGTTTAATAAAAAAATAGATGCGTTGAATTTAAGTCTGCTATTTCTCAATAATGGGTTGCAAAATAAATCGGCCGATGCTTCCCCCGTTTTTAAGACTGCCTTTAGTCAAACTTTTGGAACACGACTTGTTTACGAAAAGAAGAATGTCTCGTTGTTTGGTGCAACTTATTATACCTCAGGGAAGGACATCACACTTCGTGATTTGTCGGCCTATTATTCATCGCTCGGTTTAAACGCGAAACTCAATGATCAATGGGGAGCCGGCCTTGGTTGGGAATTGTTATCCGGAACAAGCCAAAAGGAGAAGAAAGCAAATTCAAATTACACCAATAACTCTTTTACCCCGTTTTATGGGACAAATCACAAGTTTAATGGTTTTATGGATTATTTCTATGTCGGAAACCATCTGAACAGTGTGGGGCTAAACGACCTGTATGGTAATATTTCCTATAAAAAAAAGAAATTCAATATTGTTTTGACACCTCATTTTTTCTCTGCTGCAAATGATGTTTTGAATCCTGCAGTGAGCGGAGAAGTAATGTCAAAATCCCTCGGAACCGAAATTGACATCGTTGCAGGGTACAAACTTGCAGAGAATATCCAGATTAGCGGTGGTTACTCACAAATGTTTGGCACAGAAACCTTAAAGGCCTTAAGTGGTGGTGACAATAAAGCAACGAATAACTGGGCTTGGGTCATGATCACTTTTAAGCCTGATTTTATGAAATAGCAACTTTCATAACACTACCTTTGTTTTAAATTGCTAAATTTTTGAAATGGAAGGTGGTATCAATTATCGGCAGGCGCTTACAAAGGCAATGGCTATGTGCAGCCGGTCGGAATGGTGCCGTTTTGATGTGGTGGCAAAACTCAGGTTGTGGGAGCTTTCTGATCAGGAGATTTCCATGGCAATGGATTTCCTGATCAGAGAGCGGTTTTTAAACGAAGAACGATTTGTCGATTTCTACATCAATGACAAACTGCGGTTTAATAAATGGTGAAAAATTAAACTCTTTTATATGCTGCGACAGAAACAGATTCCGGAGGAGTTGATTCATTTCGCCCTCAGCCGGATTGATGATGACTTTTATCGGAAAATCCTTTTTGAATTGCTGAAGACTAAAATCAAATCGGTCAAGGGTGTCCACTGGCTAGATAAAATTCTGTTTTGGATGTATTTGCATGGCCCATTTGATCTCCAATATCGTGTATCGATTTTCCCGCTTCATTCAAACTATTGGCGAAACAATCCCGATAGGTTTTTATCCGTAAATCAACTGACAAACTAAGTTTCTCACCTATAAACTTGAGATTGCAAATGGAATGAAAATGAAGTAAGTGTTGTTTATGCAAAAACTCTATTATTTGATGGGGGAAACTACTTCTGACTTACCTCTAATTACCAAAACCTTTAAATCCCAACTTGTTAAAGTGACTGAAAAGAGTTTTTGAAATGTTTTTTATAAAGAAAGCGGTGAGAATAAAATTAACACAAGTTTCTGTCTAAATTGAAAATGTTTATCAAGAGCTGACAAGTACTTTTTTATAGTTGTAAAGGAAGGAGTAATTATCTCCACTCATCGTTTTTATCGACTTTTTTAACGATGACTTATACCAAAACGTGGCGTATCTAATTCTCTCAGGTTGAATCTCCCGGTCAATTCTCAAAAATTTAAGACCTTAAATTTGCTCAGCGGAATATTTTATTGGATAAGAATTCAAAATTATTCTTAAAATCCTTTTTTAATCCATACAAGATCAAGGGTAGTTGTCTTCTAACGTCATTTTGTCACTGTTTTTCCGTATCAATTTAAATAGTTTGGTTGTTTAAAATTTTAATACATAATTATCTATACTTTTGCTAATGTAGGTGGATTTGTGGTTGTATACAATATGATAAATACAATTAATTTAATGCATGTATAAGCTCGTAAATAATTAGTATTCAATGGGTATATTAATCAGGATATGAATACTCACCCGGTGGCTAATATTAAATCACCCGCGCAACTTCGCCGTGCATATGATAATCAAGCCCGCTTTTCTGAATGGCATCGGTCAC
>CAIYTJ010000229.1 GCA_903929065.1 uncultured Bacteroidales bacterium
AATCAGCTGAAAAAGGAATTTCAACCTTGGCCAGTTGTTCTGCAATGTTGGAATCGCGGCAGTAAATGGAAGGGATATTTTGGCTTTGAATAAATACTTTTAGTTTTTGAAATAAATCATCTTCGTTTTCGCACAAAATACATTGGCCACTAATTGTTTCCAGTTCATTCTTGAAACAGGTAACCGAATCGGGGAGAATAGGCTTGTAAATTTCTTCGGTGTCAGACGGTTGAATGTCAATAGCAGCAATCCGTTTAGAACGGACCGCTGCTATTTTATTTAATATTTCTTCTCTGGAATTATTCTGCATTTTCTTTGGTGGTACTTACTGGCGATACTTCCGGTTCAATTAGTTGTTCATCCAATTCTTCGTCATTACCGTTTTGAGCCATCAATTCGTCATTGCGCGAAGTCCAAGGACGTTTCCCGAATATTCTTTCTAAATCTTCCGCAAAAATCACTTCTTTTTCAATCAGCAATTCAGCCAGTTCATTGTGTTTTGAAGCATTCTCATTCAGAATCTTTTTAGCTCGTTCATATTCAACTGCAACAATGTTCTTGGCTTCCGAGTCAATTAATTCGGCTGTTTTTTCGCTGTATGGCTTCGTAAAACCATAATCGGAATTACCGGTTGAATCGTAATAACTCATGTTTGCCAATTCAGGACTCATACCGAAATAGGCCACCATGGCGTAAGCACGTTTGGTAACGCGTTCCAAATCATTGATGGCACCGGTTGACATTTGGTGTAAGAAAACTTCTTCGGCAGCACGTCCGCCCAACGTAGAGCACATCTCGTCCAACATATGTTCGCGATTTGTCAACTGTCGTTCTTCCGGCAAATACCAGGCAGCTCCCAGCGCTTCGCCACGCGGAACGATGGTTACTTTCACCAACGGATTGGCATGTTCTGTCATCCAACTGATGGTAGCGTGTCCGGCTTCGTGGTAAGCAATTGATTTCTTTTCAGCGTTGGTAGTAATTTTGGTTTTCTTTTCCAAACCGCCAACGATACGATCCACCGCATCCAAAAAATCCTGTTTTTCAACAAACGATTTATTTTTGCGTGCTGCAATTAAAGCCGCTTCATTACACACATTGGCAATATCGGCACCCGAAAAACCGGGAGTCTGACGCGCCAGGAAATTCACATCAACAGTGTCATTTATTTTGATTGGGCGAAGGTGTACGTTGAAAATCTGCTTGCGTTCATGAACATCGGGCAAATCCACATGGATTTGTCTGTCGAAACGACCTGCACGAAGCAACGCTTTATCCAGAATGTCTGCACGGTTGGTTGCTGCCAGAATTATTACACCACTGTTTGACCCGAAACCGTCCATTTCAGTCAGCAATTGATTCAACGTGTTTTCACGCTCGTCATTGCTGCCCATATTCGGGTTTTTACCACGGGCACGACCAACTGCGTCAATTTCGTCAATAAATATGATACAAGGTGCTTTTTCTTTTGCCTGACGGAATAAATCACGAACACGTGATGCTCCTACTCCAACAAACATTTCTACAAAATCAGAGCCTGACATGGAGAAGAATGGAACGTCGGCTTCACCGGCAACGGCTTTTGCCAACAATGTCTTTCCGGTTCCCGGAGGGCCAACCAGCAATGCTCCTTTTGGAATTTTACCACCCAACTCGGTATATTTAGAAGGATTTTTCAGGAAAGCTACAATTTCTTCAATTTCCTGTTTGGCCTCTGCCAATCCGGCAACATCTTTAAAGGTGATTTTATTGGTGGTGTCGCCTTTATCAAAAAGTTGCGCTTTTGATTTTCCGACATTAAAAATACCACCGCCGCCACCTGAGCCGCCACCCATACCGGACATTCGTCGGTTCATAAATATAAAGAAACCAATCAATAATACGAAAGGTAAAACGCTGAACAGAAAAATATCCACGTAATTTCTGGTTTCCTGATATTCAACACCGCCCTTATAACCATATCTGTCTTCGGCTGATGTCATGAATCTTGAAACTTCTTCGGTAGGTACACTTACAGATATTGTCCGGTCCTTGGAATAGGATTCATACTTATCTCCAAATACAGATTTCAACACCTGATTATCTTTTTTAATCAACGAATCTTTTAATACTTTTGGATTCCCCGCAAAAGTTTTATAATTTGCTCCGAATGCTTTATGAAGAGCCGACGTGTCTTTCGAAATCTGATTATAATTAATCAATTGAGCTTCAACTTCGTTTTTTGAATTATACACGTTGACCTTTGCAATCATTCCTCTTTTTACGAATTCTTTAAACGTGGTAAAAGGAACTTCTTTTGAAGGTATATTGTTGTTAAACAAGTAATAGCCTAATATGACAACAATAATAGTTCCGTAAAGCCAAGAAAAATTGAACTTTGGCATTTTACCGGCAGATTTGTCGGGTTTTTGAGTTGGTTTTTTATTTTCCATCAAGTTGTTCTGTTAATATCTTGTTTTTTGAGTTTTGTAACTTTCTTCTCAATTTTAATCAACATAAATATGAAATCAGAGAAGGTCCTCTAATTTCTTTAAATCGGCATCAGACCATAAATGTTCTATGTCGTAAAAAGCACGGGTAGCACGTTGAAAGACATGAACGATGATTTGTCCGTAATCCATTGCAATCCATTCGCAGTTTTCAAAACCATCGGTAGCATAAGGTTTTACCTGAATTTGTTCGCGAACCCAATCTTTTATAGAATTAGCAATAGAATTTACATGTATATTCGAGTCGCCTTCACAAATCACAAAGTAGCAGCATGGTGCTTCCTTTAGTTTATTCAGATTGACAATTACAATGTTTTTACCTTTTCGTTCCTGTATACCTTCAACAATTTTACTAACAATTTGTTCGTTTTCGTTCATTCGGATGGTCTCTAATACTTTAATTTTGAAAATGGTTACAAAGATACAGTTAAATGCCCGAAAATGAAAATGTTGTTGTCAATAATATCCTATAATGTTCATTAAAAAGAATGTTATATACAGTAAGACGAAAGCTGGAACATTTTACTCTAATTAAAAGCATAAAAAATCCGATACAAAACTTGTACCGGATTTTTTGAATATAAAGATGTTATTTATTTTACAATGGCAA
>CAIYTJ010000230.1 GCA_903929065.1 uncultured Bacteroidales bacterium
GCGCAAGTCTGTGACTTGTGCTTTTTATTTACTGATACTATAAAAAACATTTTCTGTTTGGCGAAGCATTTGCTTCGTCATTCTATTCATGTAGCATTTGCTACAATTACATTACTATTCATCACAGATTGCACAGATTGAAATTAAACCCAGATTACGCATTAGAAAAAATGAAGGGTAAATTAATTTCATTAGAATTATTCCAAAGCCCCGTAAACCATTCTCTTCTTTTTTGATGCAAGGCCATTTTTAAAACATATCTACCTTTATTTTTTTCAAAATATGCACCTATGGCAAAAGCTTTATATCTCAATGTAGATAAAGTATGTTGTGTTTTAGAATTAAGGATAAATTGTCTAAACAAAGCCATTAGATTGTAGGCAAGCATTGCCATAGATAGGGCCGCTTCTGTTCCATAAAAATCTTTTAGATTAAAACTATCAAACCCAAAGTCATATTTGAGTTCTTTTATTCTATTCTCTGCATCACCTCGTCCTCTGTATAATCGCCATATTTCTACCGCTGGCAACGTAAGATTTGTAACATAAGCAGTATAACGATATTGTCTGTAAAATTCCTCATCTTTAAATAACTTTAATGTTCTTCCAGCAGCTTTAGGGCGTATTTTTATACGTTGTCGAACAAAAACAATTCTTCTCGGTTTTTCCCATAATTGGCTTTGGTATTGGGTTTCACTAATTTCAATGCCTTCATCTATTGTAAGCCATGTGTTTATTCCAGCAATCATTCTTTGTATGGGCTCATAAAACTTTACGGCAATTACATAGTTGATCGGTTGTTCTTTTTGTTCTACATAATCAAGAATTTCTTTACAGTAAAAGCCACTATCTAATCGCAATAAACCGATGGTTTTATTCTTAAGTTTCTGAAAAGTATCTTCTAAAAATGCTACAAATCCTTCACCTGAAGATGTATTACCGCTTCGTAACCAAAAATTTGCTACCAATTTGACATCTGATATAAAAGCCATAATAGGATGGTGCGATAATCTGCCTCGCTTTTGAGGATTGTATCCTTTCTTTGCACCTTGTTGTTCTCCATATCTGGTTATTACAGAAGAATCACAATCCAAGGTGTAATGATCGAATTTTACATTATCAAACATCCATGTATAAAAATAATCACTTACTCGTTGATTCTTCGCTTGTGTAAATTTGCTGAAAAATCGCTTGTAGGTATCCTGTCCAGGGGATTGTTTCCATGCAAAAATATTACTTAAAGCCTTATCATGTCGAGTTACTTCTGTGTGCATAAAACGATTAGCTCCGCTCCAAATACTTACTAAAAAACTTTCTATTATAGTAATCGGAGAATATCCTCTATTGGATTTTGGTATTGGTAAATCTGGACAAGATAATATTACATCTTTTAATCCAATTTTCTTCATCATTTGCTTTAAAAGCACCATTCCGCCCCAGGGCGTAATCTCTTTGTTGGTATAGCTTATATCGAATTCCATTTTGCAAATTTACCTAATGCTACGCATTAGAAAAAATCCTATTGCGTAATCTGGGTTTAATAGCGACGTAGGCAGGAGCCTACGCCGAACAGGAATCTATTAAATCTTTTCAAAAATAACTCACTATCCCGAAATGTATCTTTCCTGATTTAAGATCAATGGAATTGTTTTGTTGCTTACCCAGCGCGTAGTTGATGGAGAAGATCCCTGCCTTGGTCTGGAAAGTGATACCGGCACCAAACCCGAAAGGCATGTCGGAGGAATGAGCATTATGCAATCTTTTTTCGTAATAACAGCCGTTCCAGAAAAGATTCAGGTAAGAGTTCTTTTCCAGAATATAACGGTACTCAACGAGTAGGATATTGTAAAACGAAGCATGGATGGATTCCTCATCAAAGCCTCTCAATGTCTTCAGTCCGCCTATCCTGAAAAGCTCGTTATCAAAAAGATTCGGGTTACCGATGTAAGCGGTCCGGTTGTTCAGGTAGAGCGTACTTCTTTTATAGAAGGGGATAAATAATCCCAGGTTCGACTCAAGCTGGTATTGCGTGGTTTTGAGTTTTACACTATCGTAAAGTGCCGGGCTGATATTGTCATTTTTCTTGATGTTCTTAGTTCCCGTGGCAGCAGAAAGCTTCACCTGATATCCCTTTCTCGGGTTAAAAATATAATCCAGCTCTTCATGTTTCAGCTCAAGGCCATAAAGGGTTGTTGTAATATCAGCATAGGGTGGGAGTGTGGTGAGATTATCCAGTCCTTTGTTTTTTATCAGGTTGGATGCACTATTGTCGATGAAAGCTTTTAGATAATTATTCCCCTGGAAAATGTATTGAATTCCTATGTTATTCCGAAGAGTAATATAAGTGCTGTCCTTTTTATAGAGATAAAACTTATAATCAATGCCAAAAGGCGTTGAGAAAAGGAAAGGATAGACAATGTTCAGGTTAAGGTCCTGCGTTTGCTCCTGTAATCTTCTCCAGTTGATGTCAAGCAGTTCTCCCCTTCCAAAAGAATTGAGAAGTTTCAGATGTGCTTCACCACTGACTAGAAGTTTTCCGGTAGTCTGGTTGTTAGGCATGAACCCGATCACGCCATCGAACTGGCTGGCTTTTCGTTTATCAGCAAAGAAAAATATTTTTGCTCCCGTGTCAGCAAATGTAACTTTAAACGGTTTGTTAATATTGAGGAAGGGGAGCTCTTTCAGCTTCGTATTGATCCGCAGGATCTTCGTTTCATTGTACAGGTCATTCGGCTTCAAGCCGGTGTAGGAATAAAGATATACATTGGTGATTTTAGCATCCCCCTTGTTGATGATACTGTCAATCCTGATCTTTTTATTCTTATTCACGTTGAGGCTGGCTGAAATGGAATTCCCGGTTATTTTCAGGGAATCTAATTTAACAGCAGCAAAAGGATAA
>CAIYTJ010000231.1 GCA_903929065.1 uncultured Bacteroidales bacterium
ATTTCATATAATGAACTCATAACCGAACTTATCATTTTCCAGATTGGGTTTTTAACACCATTTGGTCTTGACTGAAGACCAATATTCCTGACAATGACATTGACTTCTTTTTCTTCTAGCCATTCTAATACCGAAATACAGTCTCCAGTATTACGCCCTAAACGACTGAATTCTTCAATCACTAGTTCTGAAACCTTATTCTCTTCGATTAGCTTTACTAGCTCTTTGGCTTTGTCTCGTTGTTTAAACGGAATAGAACCAGACAATTTATCCAATAAAATTAAATCATATTTGTCATTGTCTGCTGAAAAACGATTCCCAGTCTGGTTGATTGTCGAAACTCTGTTGTATTTTACCTTCATATTACTTCCTTTTAAATCACAGAATAAAAGTACGTATTTTTACTGATATATGCAAGTATTTCACGTTAAATTGCACAACAAATCACTTCCTTTTTTATCAAAATATAAATGGAAGTGTCTAAGTAGTATTAACACCAAATTTGAGGTTATCTTAGTAATTGTGAACGTCTTATTTCAATTTTTCCTTTTGCGAACGAAAATACAAGGTCTTAAAGAGTCTTTAGTCCACCACGTTTTGACAAATTCATCGATAAAGCAATCACAGGATTCACCTGCTGCATCTAGAGGGAATAGAAGTATTTTTCCAGCATTTAGTCCCCTGAGAGGTGAGAAATGTCCATTTGAAGGATTTCCATTAGGATTAAAAGCCATAATGGGAATGCATTCGTCACTTAATTTATTATTTATTTCTTCAATGGAAATGCTTGGTTGAATAGTTATATTTCTCAACAATTTCAATTCATCAATTATCGGTTTTTCGTATTCATCTAGTGTGCCATATTCATTATTAATATCAAAATCAATATAAACTTCTACATCAACCAAATCAGTACTTGCAATTGCTAGAGCAGTCCCGAATACATTACTTCCTGCCACAGGATATTCTACTGTTGATATGCCGTCACGAGCTTTTTTAATGAATTCATTATAGTCTAAAGTCAATCCAAACTTTTCAAAAACTATACATGCAGAAGCAGTTCCACAGGTGTCATTTGGAAGTTTATTTAAGATATTGTCTATCTTAATTCGATGGGGGAATGTTGTAATTATCATGTTATTTTAGGTTAATCAATTAAAGCAGCAGCAGTAATTGAATTATATACAAAAATATCAGGTATTATTCCTTCAAGTTCACCATTTTCATTTAACCAAACCTGCCTAAATCCATTAAATAACTCTTTATCGATTTTATGAATTGCATTGGGATTATGAAAAACAGAAACGCTTTCTTTCCATTCTTCAATCATAACACCAGGCTTTACATTTTGCTTAAACATCTTAGCAGTTGAATTAGGAGTTGGGTCATATGCCAACCCTGTTCGATAAATTATAAATTCATCATTTACTAAGCCCTGTTGAAACCCCATTCTGTTAAATTTATGAGGGTCACAATTATTTGTAAAAATAACAGCGCTTATATTTTCAACATTTTCCTGACTAAAAAAATTCGAAGGTATCTCTTTTTCGTTAAATGTATGTGTCAGAGTTTTTTTTAAACCTCTTGACTCAAGTCCCTTCTCTGTAATTTCTGCCTCATGAAATAAACCATATAGGTATTCAATAATCTTTGAATCAGGAAGAAAGTTTGCTATATAATTATGGGAAGGTGTTATCGCAAACAACAAAGGTTTTTCTTTAACCCATTCTAATTCCCAATACTTCTTGTTAAGTTTTGAGAATAAAACACTACCCATTCTTATTACATAATAATCGATTAACTCATTTTGGATTTTTAAATCCTTTTTTTGTATTGACTCATTAATAAATTCAGCAGTATATTTTTCATCTGTCTTTTCGGTTGAAATAGTGGCTTCAACATAAATTTCACTTCCATCTTTTAATAAATGGAAATCAGGTCTATCATAATCATCTTGAATTTCAAAGTTGTTTTCTTTAAAAACCGAAAACAAAAATAATTCCCACAACCTTGATTCAAATCCAGTGGTTTGAAATTGTTGAATAAAATTGCCATCTTTATCTTCAAAGTCATCTGCTATTTCTTTAATTATTGCTTTTGCTGGTTTAAAACCTCCAAATTCGTCAAGTAAAAGAAATTTGTCGTCTAACTTTTCATTTGGTTCAATTCGATTAAATATATCTTTCATGATTTTTTGTTATTGGGTTCGTTAAATGTCATTTCGCTTTTTTCATAACCATTTCTATTAATATATTCACTTGTTCAATATCCATTTCTTTAATCATGCTAACAAGTTGGGCTTTGGGGTCACTACCATAACTAAATATTGTACTCATTGCATCATCAGTCTCTTGTGTGGAGAAATCTCCCATGTATGTTTCGGTCTCCTTTAGATTGGAATGACCTAATAGGCTTTTATTGATATTATTGCTAATCTTCAAGTCAGCAGCTCTTTTTGCAAAACTATGACGAGCAATGTGCATGGTAAGATTTTCTTCTATTCCAACTAATCCACCAATTTCTTTAAGATATTTATCAATTAAGGTGTTTTTACTGTTTACCGTATTAAGTAATTTTACCTTTAGTTCTGGTGAAAGTGTAGCTATCATTTGTGGAGTGTTTGCCTGTGCATAATCCGCATTTGAATCAAGAAATGGAAAAATATAATCATTGGGCTTGGCTGCATCGTTTTTATAAAGTTTAATCAATTCAAGTGCTTTGTCATGAATATTGAAATCTTTAAACTTTTCAGCTTTATCCATTTGATAACGAAGTCGCCTTTCTGATGTTAGATTTTTCCATCTCATTTGTAATACATCCGCTGCCCTGATACCAGCAAAATAAAATGAAAACAAAAAGCAATTCCTACTATGCCAAATCGGACTATTAACAGACAAGTCAAGGGTTTCAATTTTTTCAATTTCAGTTATACTCAGTTTTATTTTGTGGGTTGGGGTAGTACCTGCAATCTTAAAATTATCAAATGGATTTAGTTTGTCAGTAATATCATTTGTTTTCAAATAATTAGTTGTTAATGCCTTGAATGTGTCAAGGAGTTTAACCACATAATTGTTATGTAATAATGCCTTATCCTTTCTTCTGGTGTTTTCAATAGTTCTTAGATACGTTTCGAACTTTGTCAAAAAGCCTGTAGTGATTTCACTAAATAATAAATCTGATTTATTTAGTGTCTCCAGATATTTTTCGAGTTTAATTCTGAGGGTGTTATATTTTTTTGAATTGCGATAATTCCCTTGATTATAAATTTCAGTAGTCCGCAGCTTAGTAAATTCAAGAAATGACCCAGACGTTTCACTTGAAACAATGGTGGATTTTATGTTTTCCAGTGATGCTTTATTGTCTGCTTTTAATGTTTGGTACACATCCTTGGCTTTAATAAGTTCATCTACCAGCATTGCATTATACCTTACATGAAATGGCTCATTTTTTCTAATCCAATTATCATTCTTTGCATTTGCATTAAAATCAGTACGTGATTTAATATAAACAGATGTTTTTATTCTTTTATGTCGCTTGTCCTGAGTTATCCGAACTTGGACATTATATAAACCATTTTTATTGGGTTTATTATTTAGTTCCAGATTAAATGTTGTCATAGTTTCTTCCTTTTCCACAAATGTACAAATATTTTATGAGAAAAACAAGTTCTACTGAAACTATTTACTGAAACTAATTCGTTATTTGTTTACATCTATTTGCTTTTAATTGCTTTCAACTGTGCGCTATAAGACTATATATTAGGGTATTGAAGATAATGCGAATGAATAAAAATAACGATACAAAAGTCCCGCTTCGGGTACGAACAAAGAAAAATCCTCATAATCATAAGATTGTGAGGATTTTTTAATTAAACCGGAACAATTTTAATAAACTTATAAAAGTTTACTCTGTATAAGAAATCAATGATTAGACTTCAGGCGTTGAGTTGGAAACTTAAAATCATTTTGTTGTAAGTTTGCATCTTTAGGAAAGCAAAATTCTTTTTTGGCTGTTTTTTGTTAAGTTGACTTCCACACTTAACTAAGTTACAAAAAAGATTAGTTGAGTCAATTGAAAATAAAACAGGATGTTCAACAATGAACATCCTGTTTTAATAAGTATTTAAATTGTCTTAATTTCCTATTTCAGAAAGGAACTTGATACGAACCAATCTTACTTCCGTTTCGCTAAAATCATTTTCGCCCAATTCGTCGAGTGCTGCATCAATTTTGTCGGTTTCGGCCGAGCTGAAATAGTCGAAAATCTCGTCGATATGATCAGGGTCCATAATTTCAGTGAGGAAATAATCGATATTGATTTTGGTTCCCGAGTATACGATGGCCTCAATTTCGTCGAGTAGTTCAAAGATATCGAGTCCTTTGGCCAGCGCAATATCGTCGAGCGCTATTTTGCGGTCGATGGACTGGATAATCGATACTTTCAACTTCGATTTGTTGGCTACAGTGCGCACACGCAGGTCTTCAGGACGAATAATCTCGTTTTCCTTTACATGTTCCTTAATCAGTTTCAGGAATTCTTCTCCGTAACGTTTGGCTTTTCCTGCTCCAACACCAGGAATGTTTTGCAATTCGTCCATCGTAATCGGATAAGTTGTAGCCATTGCTTCGAGCGAAGGATCCTGGAAAATCACAAACGGTGGAACTTCCAGTTTCTTCGAAAGTTTTTTCCGAAGATCCTTCAGGATGGAGAACAACACGTCGTCCGCCGCACCGGTTCCTCCACCAGTTTTACCTCCGACATTCAAATCTTCTTCATCGTCGTCAAACTCATTATCTTTTACAATAGGGAAAGGCTGAGGTTTCTTCTGATAGGCTTTACCGGCAGTTGTAAGTTTCAGCAAGCCGTAGTTTTCAATTTCCTTGGTTATAAAGCCGGCTATCATAGCCTGACGAATAACCGCGTGAAGCAGCTTTTCTTCTTCATCCGAAGCAGAACCAAAGTTTTCCAGTTCATCGTGTTGATACGATTTCACGTCCGAAGTTTCGTTTCCTTTCAAAATGTCGACGATGTGTTCAGCCTTGAATTTTTCCTTTACAATTAAGATGGTTTCTAAAACAAGCAACAATAGTTCTTGTCCTTCAATAAATTTTCGTGGTTTCATACAGTTATCACAGCATCCGCAGTTATCTTCCTGGTATTCTTCTCCAAAATAATGGAGCAATAATTTGCGTCGGCAAATGGAAGATTCGGCATAGGCCTGGGTTTCCAATAAAAGTTGATTGCCAATTTCCTGCTCGGCAACTGGTTTGCCTTGCATAAATTTGCGTAGTTTATCTAAATCTTTATAAGCGTAAAATGCAATACATTGACCTTCGCCGCCATCACGTCCGCCGCGTCCAGTTTCCTGGTAATAACCTTCCAGGCTTTTGGGCATGTCGTAATGCAGCACATAACGTACATCGGGTTTGTCAATTCCCATTCCGAAAGCAATTGTGGCCACAATTACTTCCACTTTTTCCATCAAAAAACTGTCCTGGTTCTGGCTGCGCTGAGCCGAATCCATTCCCGCATGGTATGGAAGGCACGAAATGCCGTTCATACTCAATGTTTCGGACAATTCTTCCACTTTTTTGCGGCTCAGGCAGTAAATAATCCCCGACTTGCCGGCTTGTGAACGAATATATTTGATGATGTCCTTATCAACATCATTTGTTTTCGGACGAACTTCGTAATACAAATTGGCACGGTTGAAAGACGATTTGTAAACCGTTGCATTCAACATGCCGAGATTCTTTTGAATATCGTGTTGAACTTTCGGTGTAGCCGTGGCCGTAAGGGCAATCAGCGGAGCAGCTCCAATGTCGTTTATAATCGGACGAATGCGGCGGTATTCCGGGCGGAAATCATGTCCCCATTCCGAAATACAATGTGCTTCGTCCACCGCGTAAAACGATATTTTTATTCCTTTCAGAAATTCAATATTTTCATCTTTTGTCAGCGATTCGGGTGCTACATAAAGCAGTTTTGTTTTTCCAGAAACAATGTCTGCTTTCACAGCATCAATAGCCTGCCGCGTAAGCGACGAATTGATAAAGTGCGCCACCCCATCTTCTTCGCTGAAATTGCGCATCGCATCCACCTGATTTTTCATCAGCGCTATAAGAGGCGAAATTACCACAGCAGTTCCTTCCAGAATTATCGATGGCAGTTGATAACACAATGACTTACCACCACCGGTCGGCATCAAAACAAATGTATCCTTGCCGGCAAGTACATTTTGAATGATTGCTTCCTGATTTCCCTTGAAGTTGTCGAATCCGAAGTTCCTTTTCAACTGTAAGGACAATTCCGATAATTTGGCCATATCAGTACCTTGTGTAAAAAATGAATGCGAAAGTAGTATTTATTGTCGAATTAAACACGGCGATTTGTATGTAATTTTACTGTTTATTGCAAATAAACTCTAAATCAACAGTTTTGTAAGCTGCATTTGTGAAACAAAAATATAAACAGATTTGAAATATACAACATCTTTTGAAAAAAAAAACAGGATATTAACCAATTTAATTGATCAACAGGAGATGGTAACCCGGCAACAAGTTCAGCTGTTTCATTGAACCTGACAAGTGGAGGAGGTGTTATTGTTGATAATTCAGGTAACATTTACATCAGCAGTAC
>CAIYTJ010000232.1 GCA_903929065.1 uncultured Bacteroidales bacterium
ACGGAAAAATATTCTTCATCAAATCCAACACAATCTTAGCGTTATACACGCTGGTGTAAGGCCCCAGGTACTCCGACCCATCCCGTATTATCCTCCTCGTAAAAAACACCCGGGGGAAAGGCTCATTTTTAATGCAGATAAAAGGATAGGTCTTATCATCCTTCAGCATTACATTATATCGCGGCTGATACTTTTTAATCAGCGAGTTCTCCAGTAAAAAAGCATCCTGTTCGGTATCAACAATCACAAACTCAATGGTGCGGATATTGTAAATCATCCGCTTAATCCGGTTGCTGTGGTCGTTTTTACTAAAGTAGCTAAACACCCTTTTTTTAAGATCTTTGGCCTTACCTATATATATAATCTGGCCCTCCTCGTTCATGTATTTGTAAATACCCGGTAACGAAGGGAGCGCCTCGCGATAAGCCTTAAATTCCTCAGTAGTCATTCCGTGCGAATTTATATCGAATTTGGGGTCTCAAAAAACCAGTTTAAGCTTGTAAATCACTAAAATGTACAACAAAAGCCATTAAATCACCCTTTTTTAAAGTAGTTTCTCTATTTTTGCGCCTCAAAAAATGGAAACCATGACCGCAACTGAAAAGTTTACCGATATTATTACCGCTGCCATTAAAAAGGCACAAAACGATAAAATATATTTCGAAGAGCTTTATAACAATACCGATGCTCCGGTTGGCAAAAACGAATTCTTGTTTTTCGTTAAACCCGAAATCACCCTTCCTTCAGATTCTATCCAACTTGAAAAAATACTTGACCTCGTTCAGGATAAAATCGAAGAATTCGGTTTAACCGTTCACAACATCAAGTTGCTTTCAGCAAAATATTTGCAAGAGCATAACATCATTGCACAACACTACGGTGTTACTAATAAAATTGCCGGCAACGCCGTTGCAAACTTATCTGAGGGCGCAAAAGAAAAATTCATCCAGTTCTACGGTAAACCAATCAGCGAGTTTAAAGTTTTGGGTGGAACAGAATTTTTAGCTCAATACCCTATGTTCAACGCGCTTTCGTTAGACCTGGTTTGGCAAAATATCGAAACTAAAAAACTTGCCGGCGGCACTTACTGCGAAGTTTTGAAACTGGATAACGAAACCGTGCATTTAATTAACGGCTTCCATGGTCGACAGTTAGAGCACTTTACCGAGCATGGCCGTAGCATTGTTGTATTCACCCTATCAGGCAACTTATCATGGGCTGATGCGCGCGGCAAGTTTATCGGCGCAACCAATCCATCAGCAGCTCATCCGGGCAGTTTAAGAAGAACCTTCTTAGATAAAAAAGCTGAACTAGGTTTATCCGAAGTTTCGCAAGGCGTTAACGGGGTGCATTTATCTGCTGGTCCGGTTGAAGCCTTGATTGAACTTTCAAGATACAACTCAAACTTCTCCGATAAGTCAAAGAGCAAAACCTTTACCGACTATTCATTCGGCAAACAACTTCAAGCAAACTTCACGCCTGCACAAGTTGAAACCATCCTCGCCAACGGCAACGTTGACGTAAACGGAAAAGCAACTTCAATCTTCGACCTTACCGAAGAAAAAGACAGCGACGAATCAATCGCCATTTTGAAGAAAGCACTGTAGTCAATCGCGTTAATAATATTGCAAGGGGTATGAATTTCAAATTCATGCCCCTTTTGTTTTCCTGATAACGTTCGCGTCATTGCGACGAAGCAACCCCAGAAGGCCTATCGCAAAACACA
>CAIYTJ010000233.1 GCA_903929065.1 uncultured Bacteroidales bacterium
GTTACCTTGATGCACTTCGCAAATATGGTGTACCGGTCGACGAATCATTGATTCGGGTTTGTGATACCCGTGAAGAAGCTATTATAATAACTCCTGAAATTTTAGATCAACCCAATAGGCCTGATGGTTTTTTTGCAATAAATGATCATTGTGCAGCAGGAATTCTGTACGCAGTAAAACTTGCAAAACTTAGAGTGCCTGAAGATATTGCAATTTTTGGTTTCTCTGATGGCGAACTTGCAAAAGCCTGTGATCCAATGCTTAGTACAGTTGAACAGCATGGTTATGAAATGGGTAAACATGCAGCAAAATTACTACTCGATAAAATCAATGGAATTACACATGGTCAGTACACCAATAAAATTGTAAAGACTAATTTAATAATCCGTGGAACGACAAAATAAACTACTAATAAATGAAACCTCGCTTCAATATACTTCAAATTCTCAGTCTGAGCATGGGCTTTTTGGGAATTCAATTCGGATATGCTTTACAAAATGCAAATGCCAGCCGCATTCTTCAAACTTTTGGTGCAGACATAGAACAACTTTCCTGGTTTTGGCTTGCAGCACCAATAACAGGAATGATAATTCAACCTATAATTGGCCATTATTCTGATCATACCTGGACAAAACTCGGTCGACGCCGACCATTTTTTTTAATAGGAGCAATGCTAGCTGCAGTTTCTTTAATTTTAATGCCAAATGCCGGTGCATTTACAAGTTTTTTACCCGCTATGTTTATTGGAGCAGGTTTTCTAATGATTATGGATGCCTCATTTAATGTTGCTATGGAACCTTTTCGGGCTTTAGTAGCAGATATGTTGCCTGCCGATCAAAGCACGTTGGGTTTTTCGATTCAAACTTTCTTAATTGGAGTCGGGGCAGTTATTGGTTCATGGCTTCCTTATATAATGGCACGTTGGTTAGGAATTTCCAAAGTCTCAATAAATGGTAGTATTCCAGATAATGTGGTTTTCTCATTTTACATTGGTGCAGCAGTAATGATTGTCACAATTCTTTGGACTGTTTTTACAACAAAAGAATATTCTCCGGAAGAATTAGCCTCTTTTAATACAGAAAAAGTGCTAAAACAGGAAAAAAGCAAATTTTCTGATATTTTTAAAGATATCGCAGCTATGCCAAAAACCATGAAACAATTGGGTTTGGTTCAGTTTTTTTCGTGGATTGCACTATTTGGTATGTGGGTTTTCACCACACCAGCCGTAGCACAACATGTTTATGGTTTAGCTGTAGCAGATACAAAATCAGTTCTTTATCAAGATGCAGGCAACTGGGTAGGAATTATTTTTGGGGTTTATAATGGAGTAGCTATGATTTATGCCTTATTGCTTCCTTCAATTGCTCATTTAATTGGACGGAAAATGACTCACAGTCTGTCATTAATTGCAGGTGCAATTGGATTATTATCCATCTATTTTATTACAAATCCAACAAATTTAATCTATTCAATGATTGGCGTTGGAATGGCATGGGGAAGTATTTTGTCCATGCCGTATGCAATCCTTGCTCCTGCCCTGCCGGTTCGTAAAATGGGAATTTATATGGGAATTTTTAATATTTTCATTACTATCCCTCAGATTATCAATGGCATATTTGGAGGAATGATCGTAAAGCGTTTCTTCGATTCTCAAGCTATTTTTGCTTTGATAATGTCTGGCTGCTTTTTGCTAATTGCAGCAATCAGCGTTTTGTGGGTTGAAGACAAGGTGCACGATGAATTAGTTTCTACAAAATCTTAGTTGCAAATTATTATGGAAAACACCTTAAAAACTGACCCATGGCTCTTGATAGAAGAGGAGTTTCATCCAGAGAATCAACTTAATTCTGAAAGCATTTTTAGCATTGGAAACGGAAAAATTGGACAAACTGGAAACTTTGAAGAATTTTTTTCAGGTAAATCAGAACCAAAGACAAATATATCAGGCATTTATATCAATAAATCAATTGAAAATTCTGTTAATCGGATTTCAGAATTATCAAACCTTCCGGACTGGACAGAAATAAATGTTCGGCTTAATGCAGAAATGTTGGATCTAAATCAGTGTGAAATTTTTCATTTTCAGCGTTCTTTAAATCTAAAATCTGGATTATTGGAACGGAATTTCGAAGTTTTAACCAATGATAATCATCATATTGACGTTTCAGTTCAGCGTTTTTTAAGTTTGGCACAACCTGAAGTGGGTATAATTAAATATTCTGTTAAATCAATTGATTTTATTGGACGGATTTCTTTTATCCCTGTTATTGATGGCAATTTTGATAATAATGAACCTGAATGGAACGTGCTTCAATCGAAAACTCAAAAGGAAGTTGCACATCTTTGGATTCAAACCCGCAAGTCAAATTTTCAGGTTTGTGAAGCTGTATCTTATGACTTAATCAAAAATAATGCTCTGATTAAGACAAATCCTACCAAAATTGAGAAACAAAATGTTGCCGGATTTTCGGTCGGAACAGATTTAAAAATTGGTGATACAGTTTGCATTTACAAATTCGTTGCATTATTAAGTTCATTAGATTATCCTTATAAAGAACTTACTTCCAGAGCTTGTGACCTTGCAATCGTAGCAAAAACCAAAGGTTGGAATGAACTTTTTGAAGAAAATTGTTCGGCTTGGGAGCAGAAGTGGGAAAATTTCGAATCCATTGAAAGTAAAGAAGAAATTTACAAATATTTCAAACAATTCCAACCCGGATTACAATAAATATCCGTTTATGAAAAAACTATTTTTATTCATTATCATACTTTTAGCTGCAATTCAGATTCAGGCTAAAAACCCAAATATTATTCAAAAAATTGAGCCCACTTATTGGTGGACAGAAATGAAACAACCCGAATTACAATTGATGCTTTATGGAACCGGAATCAGCTCGGCGGAAATTTTGATTAATTATCCGGGAATTTCAATTTCGCGTAAACAATTGACTGACAATCCAAATTATGTATTTCTTTATTTGAATATTACCGAAAAAGCTCATCCAGGCAAATTCAATATTATTATTATAAAAGATAAGAAAAAACAGACAATCGTTTATGAATTAAAAAAACGTCATGAAGGTTCATCTGCAAGAAAAAGCTTCACAGAAGCCGATGCCATCTATCTATTAATGCCGGATAGGTTTTCAAATGGAAATACGGTAAATGATTCTGTTTCAGGTTATCATCAAGGTGTTCACCGCGAAATTGCCGGAGCACGCCATGGCGGTGATATTGACGGAATTATTTCAAAAATTCCTTATCTGGCCGATTTGGGAATCACCGCTTTGTGGACTACACCGCTTTTTGAGGATAATGACACACAATATTCTTATCATCAATATGCCTGCACCGATTATTATAAAATTGATCCACGACTGGGGAAAAATGAAGATTACCTGCGGCTTTCTGAAACATGCCATCAAAATGGTTTGAAATTGATTATCGACGTCGTTCCGAATCATTGCGGATGGAAACATTGGTGGATAAACGATTTGCCGGCTAAAGACTGGCTAAATACCTGGCCAACATACACTTCGTCCAATTATCGAATGACTGCATGGACAGATCCACATGCCTCGGAATCAGATTTATACAAACTCACACACGGTTGGTTTGCACCAAATATGCCCGATTTGAATCTTCAAAATCCATTGCTTTTCGATTATTTGCGGCAGGTTTATACGTTTTGGATTGAAACGGCCAACATTGATGGATTGCGCGTTGATACTTATCCATATAACGATATTAAAACTGCTGCAAAGTTTATTCAGGAAATCAGAAATGAATATCCGAATATGAACGTAGTGGGCGAATGTTGGGTAAAAACTCCGGCCGAAATTGCTTATTATCAATCCGGTAACAATAATAAGGATGGATTTGATTCCCGTTTGACAAGCGTGATGGATTTTTGTCTGAAAGACGTTTTCAGCTCGGCTTTTAATGAAAATGAAAGTTGGGATGGCGGAATGGCACGTTTCTATTCGCTTTATGCTCAGGATTTTGTATATCCTAATCCGAACATGATTATGAATTTCCTTGATAATCACGATATTGACCGGTATTCAACGGCCGTAAAACGGGATTTGTTGAAATATAAAATGGGCTTAGCCATGCTGATAACTTCACGCGGTTATCCACAAATTTATTATGGAACGGAAATCATGCTGGATGGAATCCCCGGAGATTATCAGGGTCATCGGTTCGATTTTCCGGGTGGTTGGGCTACCGATAAACGAAATGGCTTCACCACCGATGGCAGAACAAATGCTGAGAATGAAGTGTTTAATTACCTGAAAATACTTTTGAATTACCGCAAAAACAATCCGGTGCTTCAAAACGGAAAAATGAAGCAGTTTATTCCGGAAAATGGAATTTATGTCAATTTTCGGTATAATAATGAGAAAACCATTATGATTATCGCCAATAATAATCAGGAAATCAAGGAATTAAACCTAAACCGTTTCAAAGAAATGCTTGTTGGAAAATCTGAAGGTGTTGAAATTACCAGTTCAAAAAAATATTCGTTGCAAAATCCGGTTTCTGTTCCTGCCAAAACGGTTTTAATCTTAGAACTCAACTAAATATATTAAGGAATTCTCCAGTATAAATCTATAATACAATTGGTTATGAAAAAGTTCTCATTCAAAAACTGGATTAAAAAAGTCCAATTAGTAGCCTTACGGTTTCCGTTTACACTGTTTTTTGTGGTTGGATTTACCATTTTCTTGCTAATTCAGATTAATAAACTCGGAATGGTTCATCAAGAACGAAACTGGACATTTTTCGCGCTTGGAATCTTGTTAAGTCTTTCGGTTACGTTGTTTTCCGAAAAATTTAAAAACCTCTACAGAATCGGACTTAATTTACTGGCAATCGTTTTATTACTTCTGTATTGCTATCTCTTGCCCGAAAAATTTTATCCGGTTCATATCTATCAGGTTATTTCAATCGGAATCGTATTATTTTTATCTGCATTTTTCGTTTCATTTTTCAAAAAGGAGAATGACGTTCCATTTTGGGAATTCAGCAAAGAATCTGTTATTCAATTATTTATTGCAGTAATTTTTGCACAGATTTTAATGGCAGGATTGAGTTTGGCTGTTCTTTCGTTAAAAGAACTTTTCAAAATGAACATTGATGGAAAAGTTTATGGCGATATTATGGTTATAACTTATGTGTTATTCGGAGGGGTATTTTTCCTTGCCAATGTGCCTGATAAAACAAAAAAATACAAACAGATTTACAATTTCAACAAGTTTCTTAAAGTGTTGGGATTGTATATTTTACTACCAATATTAGCCATCTATTCATTAATTTTATATGGATATTTGATTGAGAATGTTATAAAATGGCAATTGCCAAACGGCTATGTTTCGACACTTGTTTCAGTATTGGGAGTCGGTGGTTTCCTTACTATGCTTATTCTGTATCCGCTTCGATTGGAAAAAAACAAAATTACTGAATTGCTTTCGAAATACTTTCCTTTGCTGTTATTACCACTTTTAATTTTAATGTCAGTTGGTATTTTCCGGCGGCTTGGCGATTACGGAATGACCGTTAACCGTTTGTATGTTTTGCTTTTAAATATCTGGTTATATGGTATTTGCATTTATCTTTTCATTTCAAAAGCCAATCACCTGAAATGGATTGTAATTTCATTTGCAGCCGTTTTGCTGCTTTCTTCCGTAGGTCCATGGAGTGTTTATCACCTTACCAAACGTACCATGACAAAAGAAATCGCACAATTACTTTCTGAATCTCATTTGTTGAATGATGGAAATGTAATTGATAATCAGGACAAAGTAATCAATTTAGATCCGAAAATTTCTGAACAACTCTCGGAAGACATAAAGTACATGGCCATTAATTATGGAGTAGAAAAATTACAACCATTTTTTAGTCAATCCATAAAAGATAAAACCTGGTCGGAATTAAATAAAACGCTGGGAATAAGCAACATTCCAATTAAAGACACACACTTTAATGCATGGCTTGAACGAAAAGGAAGTCTGGCTCTGAATACCGAAAATTATAAATCATTTCAGTATCTTCCTTCGTTTTGGGACATGAAAAGCGACACAGTACTCACTAATAATCAACTGGTTATCCTTTTAAAAAATTCAAATCTTTTGGTCAGTTCAAAAAGTGCACAGTTTGCTCCGTTTACAATTCCATTGAAAACAAAATTGAAAGAAATTATAAAATCACAGAAAACCAAAGATTCATTCTCAATGGAAGAAATGACTATTTCTGCTGACAATTATAAGCTGCTATTAAATTCAGTTTCGGGCAATTATTTCTCACATAACGACAGCATTCATATTAATAATTGTGATGCATTATTATTTTTAAAATAATTTATAGTTCAATGAAAAATAACCTTTTAATCATTTCTGCATTGCTTCTTTTGGCTGCTTGCCAGCCAAAATTAAATTATCCGGCAGATTCTGTGAACAATAAGAATCTGAATTCATTACTAACCCTGAAAATCGGTGAAAATACGGTTTATTTGCAGGATTTTATTCTTAATCCGGGTGAAATTGATTCAGTTACAAGTTCTTCAGCTAAAGTAAGTTGCAAACTGTCAACTGATAAAACTTTAACTAATCTTTCTGCCTCAAAAAATATGGAAACCTTCATGGATTTAAAAGTCTGGATAAAAGGCGTTTCCTATTCAATTCCTTGCCGCAAAACGGATAAAATGGAGTGCCGTTTCATGTTCAATCCCGCTGGAAAAACGTATCAAAAAGTTCAGATTGCAGGACAAATGAACGATTGGACAGCAACAAGAACGCCGGATTTGAAGCTGAACAGCAAAGGTTTATACGAAGTTACGCTGAATGTCAGTCCCGGAACGTATTTGTATCAACTAAAACTGGATGGAAATCAGGATGCTGACCCGACAAATCCGAATAAAGTGGATAATGGCTATGGGAAATTTAATTCTTTGTTGCAGGTTGCCGGAAATGGCGATAAATTACCGAAACTTCTTACAGACAAGTTCGGACTTTCAACTATCTCATTATCTACGCAAAATGAAGTAAAAAAAGTATTTGTTTACTGGCAAAATTACCTGTTACCAGAAAAATTTGTATTGCTGATAAACGGCAAAATTCAAATCAGCATTCCGGCTGAAGCCAAAAAGCTTGACCGTTCGTTTATTCGCGTTTGGACTTGCAACGATTTTGGGGTGAGCAATGACATTTTAATTCCACTTGAAAAAGGAAATGTGTTGACTGACAGCAAACAAATTACCCGTCAGGATAAGCAAGCACAAATCATGTATTTCGCACTGATTGACCGGTTTAAGGATGGTGATACAAAGAATGATCATCCCATGAATCGTCCGGATGTGAATCACAAAGTGGATTATTGGGGCGGCGATTTGACCGGAATTCAACAAACCATTGATAATGGATATTTAAAAAATCTGGGAGTAAATACTCTTTGGATTTCGCCGGTAAATCAAAATCCGACAGAACCTTACGGATTTTATAAACCCATGAATACAAAATTCTCGGGTTACCACGGCTACTGGCCAATTTCCTCTTCCAAAGTTGATTTTCGGTTTGGCACGAATCAGGAATTGAAAAATCTGGTGGCTGATGCGCACGAAAAGAACATGAATATTCTACTGGATTATGTAGCTCACCATGTGCATGTTGAACATCCGTTTTATAAACAACATCCTGAATTTACCACTTCGCTTTATTTACCGGATGGAACATTAAACACTGAAAAATGGGACGAATACCGCCTGACAACATGGTTTGACACCTTTATGCCGACACTCGATTTGTCAAATCCAAAAGTGGTGGATATAATGACTGATTCTGCCATGTTTTGGTTGAATGAATTCAAACTGGACGGTTTCCGGCACGATGCCACGAAACACATTACCGAACAATTCTGGCGTGAATTGACGTTGAAAATTAAGAAAGCAAATGCTGGTAAAAGTCTATATCAAATTGGTGAAACGTACGGAAGTCCGGAATTGATAAGCAGTTACTTAACTACCGGAATGCTCGATGGACAATTTGATTTCAATGTGTACGATGTGGCCAATACCACTTTTGCCGGTGTAGGTGGAAGTAATTTACTGCAGGTTCAAACCATTTTAAACGCCAGTTTATACACTTACGGAAGTCATAATTTAATGGGAAACATTTCCGGAAACCATGACAAACCAAGATTTATGGCTTTGGCTTCGGGCGATTTGAAATTTGGCGAAGATTCAAAAGCAGCCGGTTGGCAACGCCAAATCGGAATTACCGATTCCACGGCTTACGATAAATTATTTTTGATGCACACGTTTAATATGACCATTCCGGGAGTTCCGGTAATATTTTATGGTGACGAAATCGGGCTGACGGGAGCAAACGATCCCGATTGCCGCCGAATGATGAAATTTGAAGAATTAAATAACCGTGAAAAGAATCTGCTGAAAAATGTATCAATTTTGGCACATCTTCGTTCAGAAAATCCAGTGCTTATTTACGGCGATTTTATTAATATGCAAACAACTAAAAGTAGTTGGGTTTATGCCCGTAAATACTTTGATAAAGAAGCAATTGTATTTATAAATAATTCTTCAAAACCGGTTTCATTGCAAGTTGAAATTCCCGAAATTTTAAAAGCAGAAGGACTTAAATCAACTTTTAATCATACCTTTGTTATCTCAAAAAATAAAATCAACATGCAATTACCGGCTTATAGTGCAGATATTCTAATTTAATTAGTTTATTCTGACTTATTATCAAGAAACTCTAACAAACATCATATTACAAAATCTTTAAAGATTTTGTAATATGATGTTTGTTAGAGTTTCTTGATA
>CAIYTJ010000234.1 GCA_903929065.1 uncultured Bacteroidales bacterium
AATAGGCTGATCGATTCGTTGAAACTTGAGAAATCACATGCAAAAATACATGTCTCAAAATATAAATACCTGTTATCTATTGTCGTTGACAATATAACGATAAAAAGTTATCCCATAGTATTGGGTCTTAATCCGGTTGATGACAAATTACGCGAAGGTGACCGGTGTACACCCGAAGGAGTGTTTAAAATAAAAGCTAAATACCCGCATAAATCCTGGTCGAAATTTATTTGGTTTGATTATCCAAATGCGGCATCAAGGAAAAAACATTCTCAGGCAAAAAAGGATAAGAAAATACCCATGAATTCTACCATAGGTGGAGATGTGGGAATACATGGAGTACCAAACGGAGCAGACTCAGCTATAGATAATAAGCATAACTGGACATGGGGTTGTGTGTCGTTGAAAAATAAAGACATAAATGAAATTTATGATTTTGTATTTGTGGGAATGAGTGTGGAAATAGAAAAATAATACGCTTGCTAATTAACAATAACTCATTTAATCAAAATAAATATGATTAGAAAAACTAATTTTAAACTGATAATACTTATAGTTTTATCCTTTTGTTTTTTTAGTAATTCATGTGCGGTAAAAAAGCCGATTGACAATCGGTTAGTCGGAGCCTGGTGGGGCTCTGAAAAAGACGAACAGATAAAAGGTGTGTTGATAAAATGGATTCAACTTAGAAATAGTGATGGCACTTTTGTGACTTATTTTACAAATGTTTATGAAGATGGAACAGGAGATTCTTCAATTGAAAGTGGAAATTGGTGGGTGCAGGATAACAAGTTATATGAACAAACTAAAGAAAGTAAGAAACCCGATATTTACAGCTTTGAAGTAGCAGATAAAGATCATATTATTTTCAGTGCAATCAAACTCACTGTAAAGTTCGAAAATAAGAATTACAAGTTTGTTGATACACGTGTTGAAAATGGCAGTATTTCACATCAATTACCAAATAAATATAAACAATGAAAAAAACACTCATTATTATGCTGGCTATCGGTTTTTATTTAAACGGTATTAGTCAGGAAACCGCTAAGAAAAAAACAGCCGGTTTATTAAAAGAATTGTCGGAGAATGGATGTAAGTGCATTGATTCGATTGAAACGTATAATATAGAAAAACAGGATATTTCAAAAGAAATAAACAGATGTATTGATGCACAGGCAGGTGCTTATCAAATGGGTTCGAAATTAATGGAAATTGATCTTTCCACTAAACTGGCAACCACAAAAAATATTGATATCAATATCAATATGGATGCAAATTCGGAGGATTACAAAAAATATTACTATGAAATGGAACGGTATATGATGGATAATTGTAAATCGTTGAAAGCTAAAGTTGCATCCAGTGATTTAGAAAACTTTTACTCAGTGTCAAAAAATCCTGAAGCACGAAAACTATATTCTAAAGGAGAAAAAGCATCTGAAAAAGGAAATTATAAAGAAGCAATAACCTATTTTAAAAAAGCTCTGAAAGTAGACTCTTTATACGCCTTTGCCTGG
>CAIYTJ010000235.1 GCA_903929065.1 uncultured Bacteroidales bacterium
AACATCCTTTGTATATTTCAGCATAGAAATTGATGAAAATAAGTTATATTGCAATATCAAGAACAGCAAACAGCGAATTAAGGAAAATTTTGATAAAAGTTATTCGGGCATTGGCCTCACCAATATCCGAAAAAGCCTCGAATTACTTTTTGCACGGGAATATACGCTGAATATTATTGAAAATGAGAAAGAATTTGAAGTAAAACTTATAATTCCGATATATGAAATGAGCAACAGAATAAGTTCATTCCAATGAGGATGAACGTCAAATGCGAGTTCCATACGACAATTTTAAAACAGTTATTTACGTATGAAAATAAAATGTCTGGCCATTGACGATGAACCTTTTGCGTTACAGCAAATCAGTTCGTATATTGAGAAAACCCCGTTTCTGGAAGCAGTTGCACTTTGCCACACGGCTTTCGAAGCTATGGATTTTATTGCCAATAATGAGATAGACCTCATGTTTGTTGATATTAACATGCCGGATATCAATGGGATGGATTTTGTGAAATCACTGGTAAACAAACCGCAAATTATATTCACTACCGCTTACAGCGAATACGCTATCGAAGGTTTTAAAGTGGATGCGTTGGATTATATTCTGAAACCAATCAGTTACGCCGTTTTCCTGAAAGCGGCAACTAAAGCCAAAACGTGGTTTGAATTGAATCAACGACAGCCTGAAACGGTACAAACTACACAGGATTGTCTTTTTGTGAAGTCGGAATATAAACTGGTAAAGATTTTATTGTCAGAAATTAAATATATTGAAAGTGCAAACGAATATATTCAAATTCATCTGGTTAGTGATAAACCAATAACCACGTTGATTCGACTGAAAGTAATTGAAGAACAGCTGCCGAAAGATAAATTCATGCGTGTGCACCGTTCCTTTATTGTGAATCTGGAAAGAGTAAAAGTGATTGAACGAAACCGTATCATTTTCGATCAGAAGATCTATATCCCCATTGGCGATCAATACAAAGATAGTTTTCAGGCATTTGTAGATAAAACATTCCTGGTTTAAAAATAAAAAAGGTTGTTTCTGAAATGAAACAACCTTTTTTTATGCGATATTTAAAAACAATTATTTTGCTTCCACATCAAGAATCACAAACGAACCGGACTTTAATGTAGCTCTTGGTTTCGGATTCTCGGTTGTAGGTTCAGGTTTCGGATTGAATTCTGCTGCCGGCAAATACAAATGGTGTGTTTTGGTATTTACCGCAATGGTCCGGGCGCTGGTTTGTGTCTTTGCTGTTTCCACTACCACAAATTTATCTTTGCTTATTTCTTTCACCACTGTGATGGTTCCATCACCATTCGCACTGAATGCCATTTTGAGTGTTGGATCAAAAGCTACACCGTCGCAGCCACCGCCAATGGGTAAATTGGTAATTACTTTTCCGGCCTTAGCATCGGATATAATCATCATTTTGTTGGAGCAAACCGAGAATAATATATGATTTTCATTATCCAATGCCAGTCCGCTTGGTTCTTCGCCCGGAGCAATCGACCATTTGTTTATCACTTTCAGTGTTTTGGTATCAATTACCTGAATTTCGCTTTTATCTTCAATATTCACGTAAATAATTCCTTTCAAATCTGTTTGTGGAAATTCAGGTTTTCCATCCAGTTTGATGGTAGCCTTAACTTCATTGGTTTTTGCATCAATTACTGTTGCATCGGAAGTTCTTCCATTAAACGTGAAAACCAGTTTCGAGGCCGGATCATAAAGGATGGCATCAGGGTTTTGTCCGGTTACTTTAATCGTTTCCAGGGTTTTGAATGTTGTCAGATCAAAAACAGTTACCGTAGAAGTCCGGCCATTGCTTATAAATCCTTTGTTGAATTCTTTAGCAAAAGTAGCTCCGTGTACACCGCTCAACTCTTTGATTGTTCCCAACACTTTCCCGGTACTTAAATCCACCACCTGAACGATATCTCCGTGCGATTCATAAGCGGTGTTCGATTCTGAATCCACGGTAATATAATCCCAGCGTCCGTCCCCTTCGAGATGAATGCGGTTCACTACCTTACAAACCTGTGCATAATTGATTTGTGCAAATCCGGTTATCAGAATTGCCAGCATGATTAGTTTTTTCATTTTATAGCTATTTAAATGTTTATTTATGCTCCAAAGATAATTGATTTTTTAGTATAAATAATAATTTTCCCCCTCGTTACAAACGAGGTGGAGTTTAAGAGTCATTTTTGACTCATTTCTTCTCAAATATTCCGGATATTCTCCTGATATCAAATCCAACAACCAGTACCACCTTTTACTCATTTAAAGAACATATCCGATTGTTCAGGGCGTTTATCGATTTGAAATGTCATGAAAACATACAAGGCGTATGTTAGCAGCAGTGCATTTTTTCGTTACTTCAATTCTTTAATGGAATGTAAAGTTGTCCAAAATTCTTGTTCGTATTTATCAGATATATTTTTTGTCATGTCCATATAAAGTTGGATTCCCTTATCGTGTTTGGTAATGATATAAAGCATATATAAAATGTGGTCAATACCTTTGTCAGTATAAGTACCAGTTCTAAGCATTGCATTCTCAAAGGAAGTAAAAGGAAATTCTTTATCTGTTGGTATGAGAATCTTATTATTAAACTTTACTCCTTTTTTATTAAACTCTATTTCTTTCTCTATTGAGTATGAAACTAAATCTTGTTTGAAATCTTTTGCATCCTCAATGTACAGCATAATGGCTGGTATAATTGCTACACCATTTGGGTCTATGATTTCATTTCTTTTAAATATGTACTTCGTAAATCCTTTGTCTGATTTGTCTGATAGTGACCATTCGTCATTAGGCAGTGAAAGAAAGATATTTGCTTCTTTTATTTCATAATCTGTTTTAAAGGCAGAAGTGCCAATTAATTTTCCGCTTTCGTTATAGTATTTCCATTCACCGTCTCTTTTTCCTTGTTTGAAGTTCCCTTCTGATTGTATTGAACCATCTTCCCGATAATAAATTGTCCAACCACTTTGAAGGCCTTCAACAAAAGAGGATTTACTCATTAGTTTACCGTTCGGGTGATATTCTTCATATACTCCGTCCAGTTTTCCATTTTTATAATTCTCTTTTGCTTCTAAATTTCCATTGTCTCCATACCACAAATGTTCACCAATGGAATTTCCATTTTCATAATTCCCTTTGTGCTTTAGTTTACCATTGGAGTGATACCATTCAAAATATCCATCTTCCTTTTCAGGATTCAACGAAGAATAAGTTCCTTTCATTTGAAGTTGTTTAGTCTTAAAATAATAATCAGTCCTTAACCACTTAGTGTCTAATTTTTTTTCTATGCGATAAAACTCTGCATTTGCACTTATTGTTGGTTTCCAGTCTTTGTCAAAGTAATGAATATCTTGTCCACAACAATTAAAACTTAGAATTAAAAAAAGTAGATTTATTGATATTTTCATTGTCGTTGTTTTTATCTATTTGTTGGTCTTGTTTTTTTGCATTACTGCTAATGATCTAGGCTATGCGCGTCCTGCGGTTTGCGGAAGTTTCACTTTCGCAAAGCGAAAAGTGAAAGCGGGCGCAAAGACTGCTAAAATCACGTCAGTCAGCCAAAAGCCCAAAGCGAGTGTTATGGGCTAGGTGTTTAGTTGTTAATTCTTTTCATTCTTAAT
>CAIYTJ010000236.1 GCA_903929065.1 uncultured Bacteroidales bacterium
GCTTTTCAAAACGATGAGAAAGAAAAACGTGCAACCGAATTAATCATTGCCAACAAAGAACTCGCTTTTCAAAACGATGAGAAAGAAAAACGTGCAACCGAATTAATCATTGCCAACAAAGAACTCGCTTTTCAAAACGATGAGAAAGAAAAACGTGCAACCGAATTAATCATTGCCAACAAAGAAAAAATAAAACAGATTGAAGAAATATTCATGCTCAAAAAACAATCCCTTTTGTTAGAGAAAGAGAAAGAGAAAGAGAAAGAGAAAGAGAAAGAATGGTTAGCAAAGATAATTATTGCAAACGAAAAACTTTCCCTTCAGATCAAAGAAAAAGAAAAACATGCCGCCGAGTTAATCATGGCCAACAAAGAACTTGAGCAATTTGCTTATGTGGCTACACACGACCTTCAGGAACCATTACGAATGATTTCGAGTTACACCCAATTGCTCGAACGGAAATATAAAGACAAATTAGACCAGGATGCAAACGATTATATTCGCTTTGCTGTTGACGGGGCAGTCCGTATGCAAAAACTCATAAATGATTTACTCGAATATTCGAGAATAGGCAGCCGTGGAAAGGGATTTGAGCAAGTAGAAACTTCAACTATTTTGGGTCAGGTTATTTCCAATATACATCTATTGATTGCTGAGAATACTTGTTTAATAACAAACGATGATTTGCCAACTGTGAAAGCCGATGAATCGCAGATTATTCGAGTGTTTCAAAACCTTATTGAAAATGCCATTAAGTTTAAAAAGAAAACTGAATTACCCAAAATACATATTTCATGTACAGAGCAGAACAACATGTACCAATTTTCGGTGGCAGATAATGGAATAGGAATGGAAATGCAATATCACGACAGGGTTTTTACCATTTTTCAGCGATTACATTCTGCAAAGGATTATCCCGGCACTGGTATAGGCCTGTCTATTTGCAAACGCATTGTTGAAAGGCATGGAGGAGCAATATGGTTTGAATCAATAGCAAATGAAGGAACCACTTTTTATTTCACAATCCCGGTATTAACAAAATAAAAAAAACAATCATGGAAAATCTAAAATTAGTTGAAATTCTTTTAATAGAAGACAATCCAGGCGATGCAAGGCTAACTCAGGAAGCACTAAAAGAGGGAAAGGTGAAAAATAACCTTCATATTGTGTATGACGGAGTAGAAGCAACCGATTTCCTTTTCAAAAGAAATCAATACCAAAATGCACCACGTCCCGACCTTATCATTCTCGACCTTAATCTGCCAAAAAAGAATGGGCAGGAAGTGTTGGCTGAAATTAAAACTGATGAGAACCTGAAAGGCATACCTGTTATTATTCTTACCATTTCAAAAGCCGAAGAAGAAATTATCCGGTCATATAATTTACATGCAAACTGCTTTATAACCAAACCTATTGACCTGATTAAATTCTTTGAAGTGGTAAAAACAATTGAAGATTTTTGGCTCACCTTGGTTAAACTACCCAGATTATGAAAAATACAGAAGAACAAACAATACTCCTAATTGAGGATAATCCCGGCGATATCAGGCTGATTAAAGAAATGCTGACCGAAATAACTTCCTTTAATTACAAACTTATTGTTGCCGAAACTTTGAAAGACGGATGCGAACAAATAAAGAATAATAATTTTGTTCTCATTCTGCTCGACCTCAATTTGCCTGACAGTATTGGGAAACAGACCTTCGATACAATAATTAAATTTACGAAGAGTATTCCTGTAGTTTCAGTTAGCGGACTGCAGGATGTAGAATTATCAATATCGCTTATTCAAGAAGGTGCGCAGGATTACATTGAAAAGAAAGATTTATCCAGCAGCCTGCTTGGTAGAACTATTCAATATGCTTTAATACGCAAGCAAGCGGAAGAAAACCTAAGGAAAAGCGAAAATCGCTATCATGATCTGTTTAGTCAGGCAAACGAAGGGCTGTTAATTATGACTCTCGATGGACAGTTATCCGATTTAAACCGGGCCTTTGCCGAAATGCATGGATACACTGTGGACGAGCTAAAGAACTACAACATCAGAAAATTGGATGTGCTGGGGGATAATACCCTCGATGACCGCACAAACCTCATTGTTCGCATACTTGCCGGCGAGGTGGTTCGTTTTGATGTGGAGCATTACCATAAGGATGGGCATATTTTTCCTGTAAGCGTTACCACGAGCTTGGTCAGCATTGACGATCAGCAATTTTTTCAGGCCTTCCATCAGGACATCACCGAACGCAAGCACAGTGAGAAAGAATTAATTATTGCAAAAGATAGAGCAGAAGAAAGCGACCGATTAAAATCAGCATTCCTCGCCAATATGTCGCATGAAATAAGGACTCCAATGAATGGCATTCTTGGTTTTTCCGAATTATTGAAAGAACCTAATCTTACTGGTGAACAGCAGCAAGAATATATCAGAATCATAGAGAAAAGCGGCGCACGGATGCTCAATATCATCAACGATATAGTCGACATCTCAAAAATAGAGGCTGGTCTGATGAAAGTTGAAATTAAGGATTGCAATATTAACGAGAAACTCGAATTCATTTATATCTTCTTTAAACCCCAGGTTGAAGAAAAAGGAATGCAGCTTTTGTTTAAAAACACCTTGCCAACAAAAGAAGCCAATATTAGAACCGACAATGAGAAAGTCTATTCAATTCTCACCAACCTTGTTAAAAATGCCATTAAATACAGCAAAGAAGGTGCGATAGAATTTGGTTATCTAAAAAAAGGTGAAACCCTTGAATTTTACGTGAAAGATACAGGAATTGGGATTCCAAAAGACAGACAGGAAGCTATTTTTGAACGTTTTATTCAGGCTGATATTTCCGATAAAATGGCCCGTCAGGGCGCAGGATTGGGTTTGTCAATCTCAAAAGCCTATGTGGAGATGCTTGGCGGCAAAATTTGGGTAGAAAGCGAAGAAGGCATTGGCTCAACATTTTATTTCACCTTGCCATACAATGCCGAACCGGAAGAAAAAAAAGTAGTTGAAAAAGTTATTCTGGCACAAGAAGAAAAAAACAAGATTAAAAAACTTAAAATATTAATTGCCGAAGACGATGTAGTATCGGAAATGCTGATTACTATTGATGTTGAGAAGTTTAGCAAAGAAATTTTAAAAGCAGAAAATGGTTTTGAAGCTATTGAAGTATGTCGCAATAATCCGGACATTGATTTAATTTTGATGGATATTCTAATGCCGGTGATGAACGGTTATGAAGCAACCCGCCAAATCCGACAATTCAACAAAGATGTTGTCATAATAGCGCAGACAGCTTTTGGACTATCTGGCGACAGAGAAAAGGCAATTGAAGCGGGTTGCAACGATTATATTACAAAACCCATTAACAAAGATGAATTGATTGCATTAATTCAAAAGTATTTTGGGAAATGAATAGAAGCAAACAAGCAATTTAGCTACAGAGTGTACAAAACTTTTTTTTGCACTAAAAATAAATCTTTTAAGCCAGAGTAAAACGGAATGATAGAATTGAAAAATAATCTCAAACCATTGACAGACAAGAACGCCCAGTTGGTAACACGGGCTAAAAGCAAGCGGGCGGATAGTGCTAATTTGAAAGGTATTGCATCTAATAAACTTTATCGTAAAATGACAGTTTTGTGCTTCGAAATGCCCGCCAGCTCTTAGCCCGAAACCGTTGAACTAAACCGCTAATGCGGTAAATGTTGATTTTGGTAATTTTAAAGTGCAAATTTTAAAATTTACCATCATGAAAAAAAAGAATCACCTCTGATCGAGAAGCTTATTCAGGAGATGCAGCTTCGTAACTACAGTCCC
>CAIYTJ010000237.1 GCA_903929065.1 uncultured Bacteroidales bacterium
CAGACGTGTGCTCTTCCGATCTCCCAAATGCCTGATCCTGCCAGTTGATACCAGGACGATTGGCGTAATTTGTACTAATGTCCGCATAAGGTCCGTATATTTTTATAAAATTAGGTAGATCCGATTGAGAAAGAAAATCCCTGCGTTCATAATCCATCATTACAAATTCGAATGGACTAAGAATTGACAATTTTTTGGCCAATTGTTTTTCACCAAAATATCCTTCGTAGCTTACAGTTGTTTTGGAGGGAGTTCCCGATTTGGTTGTAACCACTACTACTCCATTTGCTCCACGGGCACCATAAATAGCCGTTGCTGAGGCATCTTTCAGAATATCAATGGATTCAATACTTCCCGGGTCGATACTAGACAGACCGTTTTCTGTAGGAAATCCATCAATAATATAGAGCGGATCATTATTTCCGGTAATAGATATTCCACCACGCACCCGTATGGAAATGGAAGCATCCGGACTTCCTTCTGACTGGCTTACCATTACACCCGAAACCCTACCGGCCAAGGCTTGTGCAACATCAGAAGTCGGAACTTTAGCCATCTCGGCAGCATCAACCGATACTACCGAGCCGGTAATGTCTTTACGTTTCATATTGCTGTACCCCACCGCTACCACTTCATTCAACTCATTTGAAGAAGTTTCGAGCAAAGCATTAATCACTTTTTTGCTACCCACTTTTTCCTCTTTGGTTTTCATACCTATAAAGGAGAAAACCAATGTTGCCGTTGATGGATTTTCAACTTTAATAACATAATTACCGTCAAAGTTTGTAACTGTACCGATTTTTACTCCTTTTACAGTAACATTTACTCCCGGCATTCCCTGTTTAGTTTCATCAATAACTTTACCGGTGATTTCAGCTTTTTGTTGCGCATTTATTGTACCAAACAGCATAATTGCAATTAACAAAATAAAGAGCTTTAATTTTTCATTTTGATTTTTCATACAGTTTAATTATAGAATTTATTTTTTAGTTTAGTAAATTACTTGATTTACTGATATTTATTTTTTTTTCAGGCATCAGTAAAACCCTGATTGTCCGCGTACTTTTTTCAGGAAGCGTAGTTTCAAAGCCCATTATCGAAATGCCAGGATTGGGAGATTCATACGCTTTGGTGGGTGTAGCCACTTTGAAATAGGGTATTAATTCACTCACCCCTTCCACTTTCATAAAGAGTTTTTTGCTTCCCATTCTTAAAAGTATCATATTTCCGGAAATTATTTCCATTTTTGTAGCTTCTGTGGTCATATTCCAACGCAGCTTCACCGAATGATCCAGGGTTGTAATTTTATCTTCTATCAGTACGTATGATTTATCAACCAAAGCTACTGCCCGTTGGGCTTGTTTCACATCATTGCCATAAACTGAAGTTAGATTGGAAGTTACGTACATTAATTGAGGATCTTTGGAAAATGTGGCAATATCAGCACTTCCGTTCACCAGTTGTTTTTGGTCATTCAACGTAAGGGTGTTATGAACAAAGTTATTGTATCGGTACACATCCCAGCGGGTACTGTTTTGCTTAAAATTCCACAAATCGACTCCTTCTTTTTCAACGATTTCGTACTTTTGCATGCCCAGATCCAATCCCCAACGTACACCATCGGCTTCGAAAAAGAATGACCCCGCATCCATGTGGGCATGACCTGAAGAAGCAGACCCACCTTTGAATCCTAAATAGATGACATTTTCATTGGACCAGGAGCTACGCATGGCTGCCACCGGAATGCGACTTTGAGTAACCCACATCAAATCTGAGGGTTCACTAACTTTTGAAAGTGAAGCACCGCTACCAGCTCCCCACAAGAGTGCAACCGGAAACAAACGCTCACGAAGGTATTTTTTGTTGACATCAGATTCATAAAATCTTTTCTGATTATATAGCAAAGTCGGATCTTTGGTTTTACTGTAAAACCAAAACACAGTAGATTCAAATGAACATTTTTGTCCGGCATCAGAATAACTAAATGGATTCATAGCAGGCGTTATCATGTGTTGAAGAAACAAACCTGTACCCATAAAACCGGGTGTTTTTGTTAGTCCAAAATCGGAATGATAAATCTTATCCATTGCATCCAAAAAGATGGCATTAAAGCTTGTTCCGTAACCCCAATATCCAACTCCTTCGGGATAAGCTCCATCGGGTCCGTATTCTTTCATTGCATTGGGCAATGATAGAATGGCACGATTCAGTAATTCGACAGACAAGCCGGGATTTTCTTCGTAAACAGCCAAAGCACCCATTGAAATACCTGTATTGCAAACCTGATTCCAATTGTTTATCTCTCTCAACCAGTAATTATGACTGTTATCCATGGATGGTTTCAGACCTTTTTCAGTAATTGATTCGCTGATTATTTTACGGGATTTGGCTGAAAGTCGTTCGTAATTCCAGTCATAGCCAATGGACATAGCTAAAGTCATTTCCGCTACATCTAAAAAATGTTGTGGATTCCAGTCCTGAAAAGCTGCAATGTGAAGCATTTCAGCTTCTGCACGGTCAGAATATTTTTGATCATTAGTCATGCGGTAGGCGTAACTCAGAAAGAATACACGTCGAAGGTTATCACGACACACATCTAATAATCTTTTACCTATCAACTTCCTTTCGTTGTAAGCTAAATCAAGCATTATATCCGCTTCAGCCAATACTGAACTGTGCATTTCACGCCAGTAAACATCTTTATTGATATTTTTCAACAAGTCTTTCTCTGCACCTTTGATCAATAGTAAACGCGGGTGTTCGATCATTTTCGTATCAACAGAAACCTGTTTAGCTTGAGAAAACAATACTGAACTCCAAATCAGGAATAACAGAATAAATTTATTGTTATTTTTCATTTTCAAATTATCTCATTTTCAAATCTTCAAATCATTTTCGCCTAAAACTTCTTCAGCTTTTCCGTCGGATCGTCGTCTTTATATTCTTTACTGGTTTTGGCCAAAAGTCCGAGCATATATTCCCTAACTGGTTTGTAACGTGGATCATTATAAACGTTCTTTTTCTCTGGCACGTCACCTTTCAAATCGTACAGTTCCCATTCGTCAATGTCATTATAAAAATGTATTAGTTTATAACGGTTAGTGCGGATTCCATAATGTCGTTTTACGCTGTGCCAACCCGGATATTCGTAATAATGATAGTAAACAGCTTCACGCCAATCCGTTGGTGCTTTTCCGTCAGATTCGAGTATCGGCTTAAGGGAACGTCCCTGAATTTCAGAAGGTATTCTCACACCTGCAAAATCGAGTAAAGTAGGTGCGATATCGATATTCATACTCAAAGCTTTGGATACGCCATGAGGTTTTATTGCTTTCGGATAACATACTAAAAAAGGTGTTCGCTGGCTTTCTTCGTACATAAACCTTTTATCAAACCAACCGTGTTCGCCCAGATAAAACCCCTGGTCCGAAGTATAAATAATAATGGTATTATCAAGTTCGCCAATATCTTCCAAGTATTTAATTAACCTGCCAATATTTTCATCAACCGCTAAAACTGTAGCTAAATAATCGCGCATATATTGTTGATACTTCCACGATGTGAGTTCTTTTCCGCTTAACTTTCTGCTACGGTATTCTTCATTTCGCTGTTTATAAGCTTCGTTAAACTTTGCCTTTTCGTCACGGCTCATCCTGCTGTAATCTGTTCGCAACTGAGTCAATCCATTTTCTCTTTTATTAGCACGGGCAAAGTCAGCCTTATTTTCGTTGTATCCTTTTATTTCATAATTACCTTCCAAATCGGCAGGATTGGCAATTTTCAGCACTTCATCCTCCCACATGTTGGTTGAGATATTCATTAGTTGCTCTTTAGCAGCCCGACCCATACCGGCATGATCGTCGAAAAGATTATCAGGTTCCGGAAAAATGGTATTATTGTAAATACCCATGTGTCGTGGTGCCGGAATCCAGTTCATATGCGGTGCTTTATGATTATAAATCATCGCAAATGGTTTATTTGGATCTCTATTTTTCAGGAAATTGATGGCTTTATCGGTAATAATATCGGTAACATATCCCCTTTCTCTGATTTCTTTACCATTTTCGATAAAATCAGGACTATAATACTCACCCTGACCAATTAAGACACTCCAAAAATCGAATCCCTGCGGGTTTGAAGTAAGATGCCATTTTCCAATCATAGCAGTTTGATAACCACTTTCATGTAACAATTTTGGAAAGGTCATCTGATTTCCATCAAAGGTCTTCGAGTTATCTGTAAATCCGTTGATGTGACTCATTTTCCCTGTCAAAATACAAGCACGCGAAGGACCAGAGATTGAATTAGAAACATAGCAATTGTCAAACCGCATTCCTTCGTTCGCAATCCGATCCATATTCGGAGTCTGAATCAATTTGCTTCCGTAGCAACTCAATGCC
>CAIYTJ010000238.1 GCA_903929065.1 uncultured Bacteroidales bacterium
CATTTCGTTTCGGGGGACGCAGTTCTTACCTCACACGCGTCCACCCTTCACTACATTGCGCTCAGTTCATTTCACCCACCTCAGCACCACACGGCATAAGTGGCTTCTTCATTCCACGCCACAAATCCACACAGTCATTCTATTTCGCTTATCGGCTGTAATCCTCCCACAAATATATCCACACACAAACAGCCAGTAAAGCTCCATTTCATTCCCCAACCCATTGTTTCGTTCCATTCAGTCGCCACCCATGCCCTTTTCCTACGCATTTCCAATGGTATATTTTTTCCCACTGCGACGAGTCCACCCCATTAAACGCCTTTCAGGCAGAGCGGTAAGTTTATTACACCTTAACGGTGCGTTGTTTAGGCGTACCGCCAACTCGAAAACAATGCCCCGAAAACCAAATATAATTTTCATTGTAGGTTTATTTTCCGGCAGCAATGAAAATTATAAAAGGTTTTCAAAATATGGGGACAGTTGTCAAGCTCCTTTACAAGCAGCTTGATAGTTTTTTCACCACTTTGTGCAATTTCCTCAATTTCCCCACCACCCATTAGTTGTGCAGTAAATAAAAATATGTCGAGTTGATTACTCTTGTGCTTGCGGTAAATGCGTTCCATTTCGTCGCCATTTCGTTCCGGTCGGTTTCGTACCTCAACCGAACCAACACTTCATTTTGCCTGCATTGCAAGCATACACCTCAGCACCGCACAGCTTAGGCGAAATACTCATTTCTATTCCGCAAGCTACATTCATTCCGTTTTCCCCAAAGATCTTTTCCAACGCTAACCCAATGGTATATTTTATTTCCTGCGGCGTGTTTGCCCCGATAAAAAATTACAAATCAATTGCAATAAAAAAATAAAGAAAGCATAATACGTTTTCCGCCAAAAAAAAATGAATATACAAAGATAGCCGTTCCGCTTACCGGCAGTAAAGTCCCTATGTTTGTAAACGCGTTCTCGAAAGATAATTACTTTTGGCGGCCTAAAACGAGAATAACTTTTTATCGCCTGAGCTCGATGGGACGGCTCCACTCAAAAAAGTTATTACCCGCTTTGTCCGAGTGGAAACCAAACTTGCTACAAAATATGTTTTAATTTGTGGTAAATTGGTACAATGACTGATGAGTACTATATAAATTGGATTAATATTGACTTTTATTTTAATTATCAACCATAAATACAATGACATATGCTACAAAGAAATGAATTAGACTTTAAAGGACAAAACATTTATGTGGGAATTGATGTCCATTTAAAGAGTTGGACGGTAACGATACTTACCGAAACTCAACCACACAAAACATTTAGTCAACCACCAAAACCGGAAGTGTTATTTGGCTATTTAGAGAAACATTTTCCTAATGGAAGCTATCATTCTGCTTATGAAGCTGGATTTAGTGGCTTTTGGGCTCATTACCGTCTAATGTCTCTAGGTATAAACAATATTGTAATAAACCCTGCCGATGTGCCAACTACACAAAAAGAACAGTATCACAAAAATGATCCTGTTGACAGCAGAAAAATTGCCAAGGCACTACGTTCTGGATTATTGACCCCAATTCACATTCTGGGAAGTGAAACTATGGAAGACCGTTCATTGGTACGAACTCGCAGTACGCTGGTTAAAGACATGACCCGATTCAAAGTAAGAATTAAGTCGTTTCTGTTTTTCTTCGGAATAAATTATCCCGAGTATTTTGAAAATACCAGAACCCATTGGAGTAGGAACTTTATGCAATGGTTGAAAGAGATTAAACTCGAAACATGGTCGGGGAGAGCAGCTTTGGATATGCTTATCTGGGAAGCCGAAAACCAACGGCAACTTTTATTGGAAATAGATAAAAAGATTAGGGTACTTTGTCGCTCGGACAGGTACAAACAAAATGTCGAGTTACTTCAAACTGTTCCAGGCATAGGTATCACAAATGCAGTAGTTTTTATCACCCAAATAGAAAACGTGGAACGTTTCAGAACTATTGACGATTTGGCTTCATATGTGGGACTGGTTCCCACCAGTCATTCCAGTGGCGAGAAAGAAAATAAGGGTGAAATGACTTTCAGAGGACAGAAAATACTGAAAAGCATGTTGGTGGAAAGTGCTTGGGTAGCCGTTAGAATTGATACTGCTTTATCGCTAAGCTATAACACGTATATAAAAAGAATGCAGCCTAATAAAGCAATCATTCGCATTGCAAGAAAACTGCTGAATCGAATGTATTATACCCTTAAAAACAAACGTCCTTATCAAATGGGTATCGTAGGACAAAACCTGTAAAAACAATAATATAAATCAAGTGACCGGTTGGCTTGACCTGCGGCAATGATCGCTTAGTAAAGATTACGGCACTTTTACGCCCGATAACTGAAAAAGGAAATGTAGCAAATACAAATTGACTACTGATAGAAGGTTGTTTTTGCGGGATATTGACAGGTTAATTTTTATAATTATGCAGTACATTGATATGTAGTGCCGAAATCTTATTGTCTAAAGACTCATATA
>CAIYTJ010000239.1 GCA_903929065.1 uncultured Bacteroidales bacterium
ACAATAATACTATTCTTTTTTGGACAGATAACTTATTATTACTTTTTATATAGTTATATAAAGATCAGACGTTCAAAAGGATACTACGTCCATCGTGTGCTTATCGTAGGTTTAAATGATATGAGTTTTTTTCTGCGACAATTATTAAATAATAATCCTTTGTTGGGCTATGAGTTTATTGGCTATGTTTCTGAAGAACCAGTACAAGACAAAGATGTTGTTGGGGTTTTAGATGAATTGGCACCAATAGTTGAGAAAAATCAAATTGATTTCTTGTTTGTAACACAGTCATCGTATAATGATTTAAAAAAAAGCAAAGAATTATTGGCAATTTGTAATAAAATTGGAGTAAGACTTCGTTTTGTTCCTGAAAATCAGTATTGGTTTAAAACAAAAATGAATTTGGAATCTGTAGGTTCTTTAGCTGTAATTAATCCACAAGAAATACCGCTGGATGTTGTTGAGGCACGGTTTGTTAAAAGAGTTTTTGATGTTGTTTTTTCTACTTTAGTTATTATATTTATTATTAGTTGGTTATTTCCAATATTATCAATTTTAATTAAAATGGAATCAACCGGACCTGTGTTCTTTAAACAAAAACGAACTGGAATCAACAATAAAACATTTACTTGTTTGAAATTTAGAAGTATGTGCGTGAGTGATGATGCAAATGACAAACAATGTACAGTTGGTGATGCCAGAATAACTAAATTAGGAAAATTTCTTCGTAAATCCAACATTGACGAGTTTCCTCAATTTTTTAATGTGTTATTTGGACAAATGTCTATTGTTGGTCCCCGTCCACATATGTTGAAACATACCGAACAGTATTCTGAGCTTATTGAGTATTATAAAGTTCGTCATTATGTGAAACCGGGAATAACTGGTTGGGCGCAAGTAAATGGTTACAGAGGTGAAACAGATGAGCTTTGGAAAATGGAAAAACGTGTTGAATATGATATGATTTATTTAGAAAACTGGAGTTTTTGGTTGGATATTAGAATTGTTTTCATGACAGTTTTTGGAAAAAATGCACATAAGAATGCCATGTAATCTTTAATTCTTACATGGCATTATTTAGATTTTGTTTATAACTCAAAAAGCTTTTATCTCATTACAACAATTTTCTTTTCAGCAATCAATTGTTCATTGTTTGATATCTTTAAAAGATATACGCCTAATGACAATTTTTTTATATTCAGCTGATTTGTAGTATTGTAGACAGTTTGTTCAATCAATTTTTCTCCATTAATATTATAAATCGCAATTTTTCCATTAGTAATATCAGAAGTAGTTTCTATAAAAAGATGATCGGAAGCAGGATTTGGATAAGCATTTATTGTAGAATTTTTCTGATCAGTAATAGGTGTAGTAACTGCTACAGCCCTACCTATTATTTTTAAAGGTAGTACGGATGTATATAATGATGAACTATGAGCATTAGTTGCCCATCCTATTACAGTTCCACAATTTCCATCATTCCACAAGCAATTTGTAACGCCATCTTTATTCGTAAAATTTACCAAGTTATTCATAATAGTATCCGAATATGTATCAATGGTATATTGTTTATAAGCCGAAAGTCCGATATTGCTGAATGGTAATTGCATTGAATATATCTTATTGTTCCGTATTGTGATATCGTGTCCGCTTGAAATAGTTATACCATATTGCCCTGGATTTACTAAAATATTGTCTTGGACTAGAATGTACGAACCACCCATATCACCTGTCATTATTCCGCCTCCTGAAGTTGATGGTCCACCACCTCGAATCCAGTTCCCAATTACCTGAATTCTATCAGTTGGTGTACCATTACACATATATAAACTTATCTCATCTTCCGGAAAACTTTCACCAAGTATATTTTCACCTACATTATAACTTATACTGTTTCCGGTTCCCGAAACATTACCAAACTGAACCATTTGTCCCCGCGGCATTGGGCCTTGTACGTTTTTTACATCATTATTTATCACTTTGATTCCTGAACCAATATCAGCCACAACTCCACTTTCCACTTTCTCCATACTGCAATTGGTAACAATAATGTTTGTACAATTGGATAAAAACACACCTTCACCTAACGAAGGACCAAATTTGCAGTTCTCAATCGTGATATAATTGCAGTTTGATAACTTTATGCAATGTCCACTTGGGTTGTTGATTTCTAAGCCACATATTTTTTGATTGCTGATACCGTCCCAACTAATTGGAACTGAAGCTACATATGGACCGGCAAATGTACATCCCTGACCAAAAGATAAAGAATTACACATTAATAAGTATAGAGGAATTAAATACTTAATTTTTTTCATGGCATTTTGGGGATTTTATAGTTATTAAGATACTCAAATCTAAAATGTTCTATCGCTTAGAATGATAATTCTGTTACTTTCTATTGATAC
>CAIYTJ010000240.1 GCA_903929065.1 uncultured Bacteroidales bacterium
ATTGCAGAAATTGAAAAACAGGTTTAGTGTAAAACCAGTAACATAAAAATTAATACGATGAAAACAGCGAATACAAATTTTCCTGTCGTTTGTGTGGGTGGTTCGGCAGGTGGATTGGATGCTTACATTCGATTATTAAAACATTTACCATCCGATATGGGCATTGCTATAGTAATAGTTAATCACGTGCGAACAGTCGCTACTTTGCTTCACAAAATTCTACCAAATTACACCAAAATACCGGTTGAGTTAATTACAGAAAAATTAGATATACAGCCAAATCATGTATTTATCATACCTGAAAATAGGGATTTACATGTGCTAAATGGCGAGTTTCGATTAAAACCGATATCAAAACCTCATGGATGGCCCGATGTGATTACGGTTTTTATGCGTTCACTGACAGAGCACTGGAACGGCAAACTGATCGCCGTTATTGTCTCCGGCTTGGATGGAGACGGGGCAGCAGCACTTTGCGGCATTAAAGAGGTAGGCGGAATTACCATCGCGCAGAAACCCGACACCGCCGGGCAGCCTGATATGCCTGAGAGTGCAATAGCCAGCGGATGTATCGATTTTATTCTTGCACCTGAGAATATCGCTCAGGAAATTGTACGAATTGCCCACGCGGAATCAGAGACCAGGTAACTGTTGAAAATACAATAATGCAAATGGATTCAGGAAATAAAATAGAAAAGGAAAATGTTGGCGGCAGAATAGATATCAAATGTGTGAATGTTGTAAATCCTTTCAGGAATTATATAACATTTTCCCGTTTAATAAATTCAACTTTGTTTTTGACGATTATGTTATATTGAATAAATTTTAGTACTTTATGATAAAAGTTAAAAAAGAAGGTGTTTTACTAAATAAAACCGATCTCGAATTTGAAAATAGAGGGATACTAAATCCCGCTATAATTCGCGAAGGCGACAAAGTTCATCTTTTCTACAGAGCAGTGCAACAAGGTGGTCATTCGACGATTGGCTATTGCCGCCTGGATGGTCCTTTGTCTATTGCTGAACGGTATGAAAAACCTGCGATGGTTCCTGAATTCGACTATGAATCGAATGGCGTTGAAGACCCCCGCATTGTAAAAATTGATGACTTGTACTATCTGACATACACTGCTTATAATGGATATAATGCGCAAGGAGCTTTGGCTGTTTCAACTGACCTGAAAAAATTTGAAAAGCGCGGTATAATTACACCACACTTCAGTTATGTAAATTTCATATATTTTCTTGAAAAGGGAGAAAGAGTTAATGATAAATATTACCGTAATCACAAATTTTATTATCATCAAAAAGACATTGCCCTTAATAAAGAATTATTGCTTTGGGATAAGGATGTAGTTTTTTTTCCAAAAAGAATTAAGGGCAAGTTGTGTTTCTTACATCGTATCAGGCCGGGAATTCAAATTGTTTATGTAAATAACATCAAGGATCTTACTAAAAAATTTTGGGAAAAATATTTTATTGGATTTAAGGAGTATATTGTAATGGACCCCGGCATTAATAAGCATGAATCAAAATAGA
>CAIYTJ010000241.1 GCA_903929065.1 uncultured Bacteroidales bacterium
AAATGAATAACCGGCTATTTTTTTTTATAACCGGTTATTACGGTTATCCAATTTTTACTGATTGTTACTTTTCAACTTTAATACTGAAAGTTGAAGGCGACAATCCGGGTAATGTTGTATTATAGGTTGAAGGATCAGAATTTTCATAAACGATGAAAACCCGCTTACTTACTCCATTGACGGTTGTTCGTGTCAGTACTACCTGATTATTGATTATTCTGCTTGAATAAGGGAAAGTAGTTGCACCTGTCGGATAAGATACCAGTGAAACATACATTCCTGCAGTTGTTGTGGTTGTCGCACCTACTGTTTGAGTTGACATCGCATCAGCATTCAACGTAGTAAAATCGGCAGTCGTAATAACGCTTGCGGCTTTCAATTCTCTGACAGCAGGCGTTCCCGGCCAGGTGGCAGCTGTGTACTTATATGAACCTGAATAATACCAATCGCCCCAATCGTCGTAAGTGGCCAAAGGATTAATCTTCATATTGTAAATTCTCAAATTGGCTGACGAACCGGTGGCACAAAGAACTGCATCTAAGTTTGGAACTTGCGACATAGCATCTTTCTCCAAATAAAACGGATTTCCATCTGCCAAACCTTTGTTTATAGACAAGAATCCTCCAACCGTCGAGTTTGGTAATCCATTGCCACTTCCGGCAGCTACAACATGTTCAAAGAGATAATACCCAACTGTTACCGGAATCTTATATGAAGTTGTTTTGTAAAGACTTGAAACCTCCAGATTGATCCATCTCAGGTTTACATCTGCATTTACGGCAACATTAATTGGACAATTGCGAGTATCTGTAATAGGTACATCCTGTGAAGATTGACTTCCATCAAGCATTACTTTTGTAAGTTTAAAGCTTAAAATATCTGTTGTCGAAGTAGCATTACCCACAATATTAATACTGGCATTTTTATCAAAGGCCATTGGCATTGAGCTCGGCAAAGATGAAGTTGGCGAACTCAATGTAACAACAGGAAACGGATACAAGCCTTTCACAGTAATACTAGTGGAATCTCTGGAAGATTTACCTAATGCGTCAGTTGTCGTAACTACAAACCATTTCATATCTACATTTGCATGTAATACAGAATAACTAACCGGGAAAATGAGTGGATTTGTTATAGCAGGAGTTCCAACATTACTAATACCGCTTGAAGTACGGATAAAATAATTTACTGAAGTAAGTGCTGAATGTCCTGTAATTGTTCCGCTTGCCGTAAAACTTGCATACTCATCAGCAATAATTGGAACTAAGCTGGTCGTCGGTGGAGGCATAAGCACAAATTTGATGGGCATAGTAATAATTTTTATTTTGCCATAAATATCCGTAGCTGTTATACGAATTCCGGTAGTCGTACCATATGTACCATCTTTATGTACAACAAGTGGAAGTACTAAATTATCGTTCGTGAAATTCTTCAGATTATTCAACACAATAACATCACTATCAGGTGCATTTGTAAAGCTAATAATACTATCTCCTAGCAGATTAGGTTGCCTGTCGGTTATTCTGTGAATTTGAATTGACTTCAACCCACCACGACTGGTAATTTTTGCTGTAATTTGAGGAATATCAGTGCTTCCTTCGGTATAAGTTATCGAATCAGGCAAAAAAGTAATGATAGGTGCCGGTATTACTCCTTTGATTACAACAGGTACTTCACGAACAATCTTTCTTCCGGCAAGGTCTGTTACCTCAAAACGAATGCTGGTGAGTTCTGCTGTATATAGAATAAATGTACTGAATGAGTAATTGTTGTTTTCAGTAGACTTAAAGCTGCTTATTTCTTTTACTAATTCAGCTTTTTCTCCTTTAACGGTATAAGCTTTTACCG
>CAIYTJ010000242.1 GCA_903929065.1 uncultured Bacteroidales bacterium
GGTACATCCAAGCAATTGTCCGGAGATGGATTTGACTTTCAACGGACGGAAAGCTGTCATGCGGAAAGTATATCGTCGAGTAATACCGTCGTTATGAATCTTTTCGATTTTATAATCCGATTTTCCGTTGAAGTAATTAATTCGCAACTCTATGTGTCGATTTTTGCAGGAATCCTGTCGGGCAGCATAAAGCAGCATTTTCAACACATAAACATCGCGATAAAGCAAATATTCGTTTTTAATCTCAAAATCAAGTTTGGTACGAACAGAATCTTTCGTGAAAGTGTATTTTTTCCCTTTGTTCCATAATTCCATCCGTTGTTTCCCAAGTTCTTCGTAATCAATTGGATGGTATTTATTTTCATCAACTTCTTTTTGGATTTTTGTTAATTGAGTGAGCACATCTTCATACACATTTTCAAAACGCTGTGGATTTTTCGTGTACCAAACAAGTGACGAATCGAACTGAGCTTGTGTGATATCATACTTTTTCAGAATGAAATTGTAATAGGGTGCTTTGTTCGAATAACGACCAAAAAAAAATCCTTTTTCAGCTAAAACAGCATCGGTTTTATGCATCTCAACCAACACATCTGCCATTTTGCTCTTATTTAAAACTCCTCTTGGCCGGCCATCGCAAGCCGACAAAAGCAGAATGAATCCGGCAAAAAGAATAAGCCGGAAAATGATATTATTAGTCCGTTGGAACATCATTTTCTTTTTTGGTTTCAAGACTTTCGTTCAGTTCCTTGCGGAAGAAAATCAGAATAATTCCGACTGCCACACTGATGGCTGAATCGGCAATATTGAATATAGGACTGAAAAAGATCGTTTCGCCTGCACCGTTTTTGATTAATGGAAAATAAAGCATATCCACCACTTTACCATAAAAAAGTCCTGCATATCCACCGCCATCGGGAAACAACGTGGCAACCGGTCCCAAATAATTACTGGCACTGAAAATAATTCCGTAGAAAAGGGAATCAATAATATTCCCTGCAGCACCGGCTAGAACGAGCGAAACAGTCAGAATATAACCGGTTTTCACCTGCTTTTTTATCAGCAAATGAATATACCAGGCCAATGCACCAACAGCAATGATACGAAAAAGAGTAAGAAACAATTTCCCGATTAATTCCATTCCGAAAGCCATTCCGTTATTTTCGATAAAATAAAGCTGAAACCAGTTTCCTAACACACTTATGTGCTCGCCCATCGAAAAATGCAACTTAATATATATCTTAACGGCCTGATCAATAAAAAGAATCAGGAAAATCAATAGAACGGACTTTTTGGCAACTGACATGGAAATATTTACGATTTACGATTTACGATTGGTTTTTGACCCAACAAAGGTAAATGAATGAATGGTCACTGTTTTTAAACACAAATTCGGCAACAGACAATTGTCCCGTTGCCGAATTGATAGAAGTATTTTCGATTATTTTTGATCGTTTTTCGCCTCGATGCTCAACGTGGCATGAGGAACAGCACGAAGGCGTTCTTTCGGAATTAACTTGCCGGTTTCGCGGCAAATCCCATACGTTTTGTTCTCAATGCGAATCATTGCCGATTGCAAATGTTGTATAAACTTCATTTGGCGTTGTGCCAATCGTCCGGCTTCTTCTTTTGACAACGTTGAAGCACCTTCTTCCAATACTTTAAAAGTGGGTGAAGTGTCCATTACATCATTTCCATCCAAATTGGCAATGGCATTGCGTAATTCTTCGTATTCTCTCTGCGCTTTTTCAAGTTTTCCGGTAATAAGTTCACGGAATTCCTCCAATTCAGCGTCTGTGTATCTTGTTTTTTCAGCCATAGTCGTAATTATTAATCAGTTTTTAGGAAATAGATAGTATAAACACTACGTTTTCACGTTTTTTTTATTGCCTGCGAAAATAGCTAAATACTTTCAGTTGAACAATTATTTTGGTATTAAATTTTGAACAAGTTTTATTAAGCTTTTTTTACTGACACTTTCACGTTGTAATCGTCAAAATCAAGTTCTGTAAATTCATTAAGATGCGCAACTAACAAAACTGAATTAGCTAATGTTTGCGATGCAATGTAATTTGCATATTCATTAACTGCCTCATTTATTTCATCGCAACTTTCAATCTCAACGATTATCTTATCAACAATCTCATACCCATTCGATTTGCGGATATTCTGAATGCGGTTCACCAACTCACGGGCAATTCCTTCACGCAACAATTCGTCGGTAACGGTTATATCGAGCGCCACGGTGAGTTTGCCTTCATTAGCGACAAGCCAGCCGGGCATATCTTCAGTTGAAATTTCAACATCTTCCAGCGTCAGTTCGACTTCACCGGTTGGTAATGTCAAGAAATATTTTCCTTCACTTTCAATCTCAGCAATTTCATTTTTGCCAAACGAATTCATTGCCAGAGCAATTTCTTTCATTTGTTTGCCATATTTCTTACCCAACGTTTTAAAATTTGGTTTGATTTTCTTAACCAGATTTTCCATATCGCCGTCAGCCGAAATAATTTCAAGTTCTTTGATATTCACTTCAGCTTCAATCAGCCCTTTGATGTATGTAAGTTGATTGAATGTAGCTTCGTCGTGAGTCGGAACAACGGCTTTTGTAAGCGGTTGGCGCACTTTCTTATCGGCTTTACGGCGCAAGGCCAGTATCAACGACGAAGTTTGTTGTGCGAGTTGCATGCAGGCTTCCAGATTGGTGTCGATTAAATTTTCGTCAAACGTTGGAAAATCGGCCAAATGAACAGATTCAAAAGCCCCACCAAACCTCCCCACAAGGGAGGCTTCAGACACTGCATCGTGCAAATCCAAATATAACTTATCGGCAAAGAACGGTGCAATCGGAGCCATTAAACGCGTCACAGTTTCCAGGCAAGTATAAAGCGTTTGGTAAGCCGAGATTTTATCTTCGTCGTACTCACCACCCCAATAACGCTTGCGGTTGAGGCGAACGTACCAGTTGCTGAGGTTTTCACCAACAAAATCGGATATGGCGCGGCCGGCACGGGTTGGTTCGTAGGTTTCGTAATATTCGGTTACGTCTTTTACCAAGGTATTTAGCAAGGATATAATCCAGCGGTCAATTTCCGGACGGTTTTCCATCGGAACTTCCGCTTCGGCATATGTGAATTTATCCACGTTGGCATACAGCGAGAAGAACGAATAGGTGTTGTAAAGCGTTCCAAAAAACTTACGGCGCACTTCTTCTACGCCTTCGATATCGAATTTCAGATTGTCCCAAGGCGATGCATTCGTCATCATATACCAGCGAAGCGGGTCGGAACCGTATTTTTCGATGGTGATAAACGGATCGACTCCGTTGCCAAGGCGTTTCGACATTTTATTGCCGCTTTTATCCAACACAAGTCCGTTAGAAATAACGCTTTTAAATGCCACAGAACCTTTTACCATGGTGCTGATAGCGTGCAACGTGAAGAACCAACCACGGGTCTGGTCAACACCCTCCGAAATAAAATCGGCAGGGTAAAACGACCCCGATTCAACCAGCGACGCGTTTTCGAACGGATAATGCAACTGCGCAAACGGCATAGCACCCGAATCGAACCAAACATCAATCAGGTCTAATTCACGTTTCATCGGTTTTCCGCTTGCAGAAACCAGGAAGATGCCATCCACATACGGACGGTGCAAATCTATATTTTTTACTGCGTAATTATCGGCTGTATATTCTCCTACTTTGAAGGTTGCATATGGATTTTCGGTCATGAATCCTGCAGCAATTGATTTCTCAATTTCCTCCATCAGTTCTTCCACCGAACCGATACAAATTTCTTCGGTTCCATCTTCGCTGCGCCAGATAGGAAGCGGTGTTCCCCAGTAACGGCTGCGACTCAGGTTCCAGTCCTGCAGATTCTCCAACCATTTACCGAAACGGCCTGTTCCCGTTGATACCGGTTTCCAGTTGATGGTATCGTTCAGCGCCATCATTTCCTCGCGGCAAGCGGTGGTTTTAATAAACCAGCTATCCAGCGGGTAATACAAAACCGGTTTGTCTGTACGCCAGCAATGCGGATAGGTGTGTATGTGTTTTTCTATTTTGAAAGCCAATCCCTGTTGTTTCAACATCACGCACAGGTCAATATCCAACGTGGCATCATCGTCTGTCAGGGTATCGTCATACGCATTTTTCACGTAACGTCCGGCAAATTCGCCATACAAGGCGGCATTGACATTCGAAGCGATATATTCGGCACTTAAATCATCCATTTTGTAGAATTTTCCGGTGCGGTCTACCATGGGTTGGCGGTTGCCATCTTTATCGATGAGCAGCATCGGTGGAACGCCGTTTTGCTTGGCAACACGGTCATCATCGGCACCAAAAGTAGGCGCAATATGCACGATTCCGGTACCGTCTTCGGTAGTTACAAAATCGCCGGTGATAACTTTGAACGCTCCTTCGCCCGGATTTACCCAGGGGATAAGTTGTTCGTATTCCATTCCGGCCAGCTCAGAACCTTTTTTACGATCCAGTATTTCGTATTCGTTTTTGCCCATGACTGCACTGAGCAGACTTTCGGCTAAAATCAGGTTGCAAGCTTCTTTGGTATATGGATTTTGCGATTTTACTTTCACATAATCGATGTTCGGACCGACGCATAAGGCGGTATTCGAAGGCAACGTCCAGGGCGTGGTTGTCCATGCAAGGAAGTACGTATTTTCTTCGTTTTTCACCTTGAATTGTGCCACACAAGTTGTATCTTTTACATCGCGATAGCAACCTGGTTGGTTGAGCTCGTGAGTGGAAAGTCCGGTGCCGGCAGCGGGTGAATACGGCTGAATGGTGTAACCTTTGTATAATAAGTTTTTGTTGTAAAGTTGTTTGAGCAGCCACCAGAGCGTTTCGATATAGCGGTTGTCGTACGTGATGTAGGGGTCGTTCATATCCACCCAATAACCCATTTTGGTGGTCAGGTCTTCCCATTCTTTGGTGTATTTCAATACATCATGACGGCAGGCGGCGTTGTAATCGTCGACTGAAATCTTTTTACCGATATCTTCTTTGGTTATTCCCAACGCTTTTTCCACAGCCAGTTCCACCGGAAGTCCATGTGTATCCCAACCGGCCTTGCGTTTTACCTGAAAGCCTTGCATGGTTTTGTAACGGCAGAAAACATCCTTGATGGTTCGCCCCATGACGTGGTGAATGCCCGGCAGTCCGTTGGCTGAAGGTGGTCCTTCATAAAACACAAACGACGGTTTGCCCTCGCGGGTTTCGATACTTTTATGGAAAATGTCTTTCTCGTCCCAGCGAGCGAGCATTTCCTTGTTCACGTCCGACAAATTCAGACCGGAATATTCTTTAAACTTCTTCATTGCAAAATACTAATTACACGAATTTGGACGAATTACACGAAACATGTTCACTCCCTAATCGATTCAGGGGTGCAAAATTACAAAAAATAAATGAATTTAGCTATTCATAATCCTTTCAAATAATGTTTGATTATACCCTAAAAACTGTATTCTTTATTAAAAACAAATATTTTAACATATTATGATGTTTTATAAATCAACCTGTTAGCAAATTTTCTTGATGCCTGTTTATAACAATTAATGTATTTTTCCACCGTTTATTGTAAATTTAGTCTAACTTTGTATGAAATAAGGGGTGATTTTGCGAGACTGATAACTTAAATAAATTGTATCTGAACAATGGAGAAAAAGATTTACAGTGTGATAACCGGAACGGGAAGTTACATTCCTTCGCGTGTTATAAAAAACGAGGACTTTGAGAAAAATGTGTTTTACGAGACTAACGGAACGATTATTGAAAAACCAGGGAAAGAGATTTCGGAAAAATTTCACGAAATAACCACCATTGCCGAACGCCGGTATATTACTGACGATATGATAACCGCAGACATGGCGCACCTGGCTGCCGAAGAGGCCATCAAGGCTGCCGGAATTGACCGTGAGGAACTGGATTACGTGATAGTGGCGAATAATTTTGGGGATACCACGGCCGAAAACCGTGCATCTGATCATGTGCCGGCTATGTCGTCGAAGGTGAAACAAAAACTGGGCATTGTAAACCCCGAAACAGTGGCTTACGATATTACTTTTGGCTGTCCGGGTTGGCTGCAAGCCGTTATTCAGGCTGATTATTTTATTAAATCGGGCGATGCCCGGAAAATTCTGGTGATTGGCGCCGAAGTCCTTTCGCGTATTAGCGATCCGCACGACCGCGATTGCATGTTGTATGCCGACGGTGCCGGTGCCGTGGTACTCGAAGGCAGGGAAAGCACAACACCAATCGGAATTGTAGCACACAAAACCCGTTCGGACACCTTGCATCACGCCGGATTGCTGCATATGGGACCTTCGTACAACCCTGAATTTGAAAACCCAAAAGATCTTTTCCTGAAAATGAACGGCCGCCGGTTGTATCAATATGCACTCGAAACTGTTCCGCAAGCCATCAAAGCCTGTCTGGACAAAAGCGGCTACGCGATTACAGAAGTAAAGAAAGTGCTGATTCATCAGGCCAATGGCAAAATGGATGACGCCATCCTGAAACGGCTTTACAGTCTTTGTGGCATTGAAAATACTCCGCTTGATGTGATGCCGATGACGGTTCATAACCTGGGAAACACCTCTGTGGCTACCCTTCCAACCTTGTATGATCTGATTATAAAAGACAACATGGAAAACCACCAGATAAACGCAGGTGATGTGCTGATTTTTGCGTCGGTGGGTGCCGGCATGAACATCAACGCGGTGGTTTATAAAATGGAATAGGAAGTAAAGAATTCAAAATAGAAAGACTCCCGCAGATTTTGATATCAGTGGGAGTCTTTTTTTGTGGCGGAGAGAAATGAACTTATAATTTCTAATTCCTTAATTGTATTTCAAGGAGTTTTATTCATAGAATATAATGGCACTGATTTTTAACTCGGAAAACGGCTTTCAAAAGTAATTAATTTTAGTTTTTCTGTTATAATTTATCAACCAAATTATGCAAAAACACCTACACAGCTGAATGTATAGGTGTTTTTGGACTATATTTCAAAACTAATTATTTTCTCCACAACTTAGTGATATTTTCCAGTGTTTTTCCTTTAGTTTCAGGAACCATCTTCCAAACAAAAATGGCTGACAAGACACTCATTACTCCATATAACCAATAAGTGAAAGTCATGCTAACAGCTTGTAATGCAGGAAATGATGCTGAAACAATAAAATTCGAAATCCATTGTGCAGCTACAGCGATAGCAATTGCCTTACCACGAATGGTGTTCGGAAATATTTCTGAAATCAACACCCAACAGATCGGTCCCCATGACATCATAAATGAAGCAGAGTAGATAACAATAAAGATCAATGTACTGACACCGATAATTTGAAGGTGAGCTAGTAAACCGATAGCAAACATACCAATTGCCATTCCTACCGAACCTATAATCAATAGCGGTTTTCGTCCGAATTTATCTACCGTAAAAATAGCAACCAGTGTAAATACGATATTGATGAATCCCATGATAACAGTTTGGTACATGGCTGCATCGTTTCCGAAACCGAGTCCTTTGAAAATAGTTGGAGCATAATAAAGCACCACATTGATACCCACGGCCTGTTGGAAAACAGAAAGAAGAATACCAATAACCAGCACTTTCCAACCATAAGCCAATACTTTTTCAACTGTTTCATGAGCTGAATCTTTAATGTCTTGCAGAATTTCTTTGGCTTTATTGGAACCGTTTATTTTTCCAAGTATATGCAGCGCTTTTTCTTCGCGACCAATCAACGCCAGATGGCGCGGAGTTTCAGGAACAAAAAATAGTAAAATGCCAAAGATAGCTGCCGGAACTGCATTGGAAGCAAACATATAACGCCATCCTTCAGCATCAATCCACTGTTGTGGTTCGCCTTTTGTAATGAAATAGTTCACAAAATAAACAATCAGCATACCAAAAATAATAGCAAACTGATTCCACGAAACCAATTTTCCACGAATTTCGGCAGGTGCAATTTCAGCAATATACATAGGGCAGATGGCCGAAGCAAGACCAACGCCAATTCCACCAATTACACGGTAAATGTTGAATGCAATCAAAACCGGTACAGAACCATCTCCTTTGTGAAAAAAGAAAAATTCCGGATAAGCTGCACCGCATGCCGAAATGAAAAACATAAAGGCTGCAAAAAGCAGCGAATTTTTACGTCCCAGTTTCTCAGCAAAAATACCTGAAACCGCACTACCGATAATACAACCAATAAGTGCGCTAGCAACTGTGGCTCCATGATAAGTTGTTGCCAGAGTTCCAAAAGTGGCTTCATTCAAATGAAAAACCGTTTTCAATGAATCGACTGCACCCGAAATAACGGCTGTGTCGTATCCGAAAAGTAAACCTCCCAGTGTTGCCACCAGTGTGATTCCGAAAATGTATAATTTACTTCCTTTTTCTGTGTTCATAATATTAGTAGTAAGGGGCAAGCGGTAAGCAGCAAGCATCTTACTGCTTACCGCTTACTGCTCACTGCTGATTTTTAAATATACATATTTACAATAGCTTCATACAATTCTTGTTTACCACTGATAACAGCCGGTTCTTCGTCTTGGGCTTTAGCATACGCAACCACATCTTCCAACGAAAGTTTGCCTTCTTCGAATTCCTTTCCTTTTCCTCCATCGAACGAAGCATAACGATCAGAAAGCATTTTCTTGTAAGGAGATTGTTCCAGAATAGCTGCAGCAGCTTCCAAAGCATGTGCAAACGCGTCCATTCCTGCAATGTGCGCAATAAAGATATCTTCCAAATCGGTAGAATTACGACGTGTTTTAGCATCGAAGTTTGTACCTCCACCTTGAAGACCTCCACCTTGTAAGATAACCAACATGGCTTGGGTCAATTCAAAGGTATCAATTGGGAACTGGTCGGTATCCCAACCGTTTTGAACATCACCGCGGTTAGCATCGATTGATCCCAACATACCGGCATCAACTGCGCATTGCAATTCGTGTTCGAAAGTATGGCCTGCCAATGTAGCGTGGTTTACTTCAATATTTACTTTGAAATCTTTATCCAAACCGTATGCTTTAAGGAATCCGATAACTGTTTCGGTATCCACATCGTATTGGTGTTTCATTGGTTCCATTGGTTTTGGTTCAATAAGGAAAGTTCCTTTGAACCCTTTGGAACGTGCATAATCGCGCGCTTTGATCAACATCATAGCCAAATGGTCTTTTTCACGTTTCATGTTGGTGTTCAACAATGACATGTAACCTTCGCGACCACCCCAGAATACGTAGTTTTCACCACCTAAAGCAATCGTTGCATCCAATGCGTTTTTGATTTGAACCGCTGCACGGGCTACGCTGTCGAAATTAGGATTGGTAGCAGCACCATTCATATAGCGTTTGTGACTGAACACATTGGCTGTTCCCCAAAGCAATTTGATGCCTGATTCAGCTTGTTTTTGTTTAGCGTATTCAACTAACGTTTTCAGATTTGCTTCGTATTCTTCAATAGAATTTCCTTCGGCAATGGTGTCAATATCGTGGAAGCAGTAGTATCCAATTCCGATTTTAGTCATGAATTCAAAACCTGCATCCATTTTTTCTTTTGCGGCTTCAATTGCTGAAGTTGCTCCAACCCATGGAAATTCTTTTGTCGGGCCACCAAATGGATCGGCAGAATCACCACACAAGGTGTGCCAGTAAGCCATGGAAAACTTGAACCAGTCTTTCATTTTTCGACCGTAAACCACTTTTTCTGCATCGTAATAACGGAATGCAAGTGGGTTTTTACTTTCTTTTCCTTCGAATTTGATTTTTTCCACTGATGGAAAATAAATTTTTGCACTCATAATTTCTAATGTTTAATTTTTGATATTTATTTTTGATATAATTAACGTTATTTATTCCAATCGTAAATCAAATGAATTTCAGCCACTTTTCATAAGCCACATTCGTTGCTTCCACATTTTTAGCTTCAGGAGTGATTACCTGAATCTTTTTCAAGGTTGCAAAAGCTTCTTCCGCATTTTTATAAATACCTGCTCCTATTCCGGCCCCACGTGCAGCACCTACCGAACCATCGGTATTATAAAGTTCAATGGTTGCTCCGGTGATATTCGCTAAGGTCTGACGGAATATAGGACTTAAAAATAAGTTGGCATGTCCCGCACGAATGGTTTTGGTTTCGATACCCATTTGGTTCATGATATCCATTCCGTATTTGAACGAAAAAGCAATTCCTTCGTGAGCTGCACGAATTAAATGCGCTTTGGTTATGCGGTTAAAGTTCACACCGTGGATAGAACAGTTTGGCTCCTGATTTCCCAACACACACGCTCAGCACCATTACCAAAAGGAATAATGCTTACACCTTCACTTCCAACAGGAATTCCGGCAGCCAGTTCGTTCATTTCGGCATAACTTATTCCTTCGGGAGCAACGTTATTTTTTATCCATGTATTCAGAATAGCTGTTCCATTAATACAAAGCAAAACTCCTACACGAGTTGCATTAGCCGTATGATTTACGTGAGCAAACGAGTTTACACGCGATTGAGGATCGTATTTTGAATCGCTGTTTACACCGTAAACAACCCCCGACGTACCACCTGTAGCAGCAATTTCGCCTGGATTCAACACATTCAATGACAATGCGTTATTTGGTTGGTCGCCTGCACGATAAGTTACCGGAGTACCAGCAGTCAGTCCTAGTTCAGCAGCAATATCAGCTTTCAGATTGCCCTGTTGTCCGAATGTCGGAACAACTTCAGGAATTAAAGTGGTGTCAAAACCAAAATAATCGAAAAGGAATTTGGCTGGTGCTTCTGCTTTAAAATCCCACGCAATACCTTCCGACAAACCTGATGCAGTTGTGCGGGCATCACCGGTCATACGCATGGCCAGGTAATCACCCGGTAACATATAGTATTTTGCTTTTGCAAAGTTTTCAGGCTCGTTTTCTTTAACCCACGCCATTTTCGACAAAGTGAAATTACCCGGTGAATTCAATAAATGTGATAAACATTGTTCTCCACCAAGTTCATTAATGGCTTTTTCGCCATAAGGTACTGCACGTGAGTCGCACCATATAATAGAATTGCGGATAGCCTTTTGATTTTTATCAACCAATACGAGACCGTGCATTTGATACGAAATACCAATGGCTTTTATTTCCGTTGCATTTGCTCCCGATTCTTCTAAAACCACTTGTGTAGCCAGTTTTAGATTTTTCCACCAAATTTCGGGATTTTGTTCAGCCCATCCGGCTTTTACCGAAATAATTTCCATTTCTTTTTTAGGAAAAAATGCCGACGACACACATTCGCCTGTTTCGGCATTTACCAAACTCGCCTTTACCGACGAACTGCCTAAATCATAACCAATTAGATACATATTTTTTCTATTTACAATTTATTTACAATCTGCTGTTAATCTCACGACCGAAGGGAATCAATATCGCCGGAAGCAAAATGTCAGGTTCTCTTTTTATCAAACTTATACAATCTTGCAGCTCGGTGAGGAACCCCTTCTTCCACTTCATCAAGCATAACTAAATAGGGCATTTGGGATATTTTCTTTTGAAAATTGCGCACATCTGATCGGGTTTGGTGAACAACATCGTGTAATATACGAAGTTGAGAAATTGTGAACTTTTTTGGCAATAGTTCGAACAACAAATGAGGTTCTAAATTCATTTGATGACGAATATGCTCCAACCCTTTTTCAATAATCTGATTATGGTCAAACGCTAATTGCATTTTAGCTATTTCTTTCATATCATACCAGTTAGCAGAGGAATCAGCAGCATTAAAAACCAATTTTCGGTCTATCTTAATCAAAGCCGTGTAAGCAACTGTTACAATTCTACCGATTTTTAATTGGGTGGTGCGTTCTAACCAAAGTATATCCCTTGGATTTGAAGTTCTGTTTGGATTTCCAAAACTTTTAAACTGACTTAAATAGATATTTTTTAATCCGGTTAGTTCAGATAAAACGCGTGAAGCTGCTTCATCCAAATCTTCATTGTTTAAAATAATGCTTCCCGGGAGTTTCTTGTCGTTATATAATGCGTTTTGTTCATCAATACTTCGTTCGATCAACAATACTTTCAGTTTTTCTCCATCGAAGCCAAAAATCACACAGTCAACTGATATATGAGGATTATATAAATTTTCGTTGGACATAATTTGTTCTATATAATTATGGCA
>CAIYTJ010000243.1 GCA_903929065.1 uncultured Bacteroidales bacterium
CATCTTATGTTAAAAGTTACGTAGACACAACTTTTATTTGTAACTATTTTACTTTCTCTGATAGCGCTCTAAATGCATCAGGAGTTTATACTTCAAACACGAATATTAATCGTTTAGGTAAACAACATTTTTATTATTCAAATACCTTTGCTTCTAATTGCAAGAAAAAATATATAATAAGAGATACCTTACCCGGAATTTGGGTAAAATGGCCGCGTATTGATACACTCAATCAATCTATACCATCTGCCCAACTACCAAAAGATATTTGGCCTGGAAATGCTGGAGGTGTTCCTAAAGGAATAACTCCCGCAGGTGGTGCGCAAATTCCCGACCCATTTCAAATGGCACTTGGAAACTACACCTTGTTTACCGGAGTATCCGTTGACACCGCTTCACATTTCCCACCATTATTTTATACCTTGCCTAGCGGGCAACGATTTACTTTCCCACCAGGTATGACACTTATACCCGGAAGTAACCAACCTTTCTTTGAATATATGTTTAGAAGAGTAGTGCAAAAATGTATAGAGGTTGATCTTACTTTAACGGATAGTTTAAATAATGAAAGCCGAACAACAGATAACAAGTTACCAGGCTATATTAATGATGGAGACACTCTCGATATTCAGGATTGTTGGAGTCAAATAGATCTTCAAATGGCATTAGGAAAACCAGATGCACGAGGTATTGGTAAACAACCTAAAGAATGTCCCGGATTAAACGGGCAAGGAACTCAAGGTTCTCCTGCATTGGTATTTGATGGAACTAAATCTCCTTATCCTGGCTTTAAAATGGAATGTGGAGGCAGAACATCTATTTGGGTTGATATTGATTCGCTTGCAGATAGAATGGATAACACTCCTTGTTATTTAGATGGATTTACAAGTTGGGGCGTTGGAACTTTTGGCGGACCAATATTACCTGGCGGACCTTCAATTAATGTTACACCGGGTGGCTTAAACAGAATGACTTTTGATAAATGTATGAACTGGAGCCCATTGCCTGGCTGCCCTTGGGGAGACCCGACCGGCACACTATTGCAATACCACATGGGTGCAAATGCAGGTACACCACCAGCAGCTGATAGCTTATATGGCTATGTTACCGTTGGGGTGTTTATTGGAAATGGACAAAAAGATAGTACTATAAAAGTTTGGAAGACAAACTATGTAAACAACTATTTTAACCTTCCAGATATTCACTCAATGGGTAATGGTGGCCCTTTGATGGATTTTTATCATCATTATTATGGTCCAACAGGTCAACAATGGACTTATCAAGATATTGTTCTGGTTGATCAAATAGCAAATAGAACAACACCACCACTTGTTCCAATTCCGAATGGCTGGGTAGATGATAGCTTAACACATAATTATGTTTTTAATGCCATAATTGATAGGGTGCCTCAAATAAGGTATATTGATTCTACATCAATACCGGCATTCAGACCGCCTAACCCTCCTAAGGTTTATTGGGATACCATGTACACAGTACAATATCTTGACCCTAATTGGTCAAGATGTATGTCTGATACAGTTTGGTACCATAATTTCTGGCGCATCAAAGAATTGAATGCAGCATTTGCAAAATCAGCAATTGAAATAAGTGTGGGATCCCCACCATCTTATTTACGTGAAAAGGAAGATACCATGTGGGTGATTTATACTGATAGCGTTCAGGACAGTGTTAAATATGATATTTGGCAATGGAGTGATGGTACTGTAACATCCGATTCGTTTTGGTTAGCAGGATTTGACACAACCAATAGTTTTTACACCCATGGCGTAAGACGTGTACGATATAATTTTGATATTAGCTCAGGAGTTCCGGTAATAATAGATTCTTTAGCTTGGCCTTGCGGAGTTTATGGCGATCGTCAGTACCTTAATTACGTAAGATTTTATAAACGCTATTGGGATTCAATAAAGTTTATTGCCCCTGATATTATCATGCTTCGGAATAAATGTACCGAAACTAATCATCCTGATTTCTTAACTGATACCATTACCATACGTTCTCAGGATACGACAAAGTTGCCATCCGATTTTAGAAGTTTATATGTTCAAATTGGAGCCCGCGTTGACACACTTATTTTGGCAACCAAAGCAGGCTTGTTCCCTGATACAATTCGTATTAGCCGAAAGGATACAACTAAGTTGCCTCCTAATTATATGCGTTTCTTTTATTATTTAGGAAACGGTGGAGGCGATACACTTATCCTTCAAAGCAGGTGTCCTATTCCTAATCATAACGATCCGAAATGGTCGTCACATGGATATACTAATTATAGAGACACCCTGTTTATGCGAATGAAAGATACCATGAGATATACTCAATCTGTAA
>CAIYTJ010000244.1 GCA_903929065.1 uncultured Bacteroidales bacterium
AGAATAATTATTTTGTACATATGTTTATATTAATGTTATTTGTATAATTTGCGAAGATATGATGCAAAAAAAGGCTGACTTATAATAATACAAGTCAGCCTTTTCCTTAGATTTTATTATTTAGTCAAATATTTGCAATCCGTTTTATTTCTTCAATAATTGCTTTTGCAAAACTTTCGGCTTGCTCCGGTGTGCCAGATTCGGAATAAATGCGGATAATTGGTTCCGTATTAGATTTACGTAAATGTACCCAGCCGGTTGGGAAATCAATTTTAACTCCGTCAATATCATTAACTTCGTATTGTTTGTATGAATTTTTTACGGTTTTAAGAACTTCATCTACATTGATTGCCGGTGTTAATTGAATCTTATTTTTAGAAATATAATATTCGGGATACGTTTTCCGAAGTTCAGAAACTTTTAATTTGCTTTTTGCCAATTGGGTCAAAAATAAGGCAATACCAACCAATGCATCACGACCGTAATGACTGGCAGGATAAATGACGCCACCGTTTCCTTCGCCGCCAATAATAGCATTGGTTGCTTTCATGGTTGTAACCACATTGACTTCACCAACCGCTGCTGCTGTATATTTACAGCCGTATTTATTGGTTACATCGCGTAAGGCACGGGTGGAACTTAGGTTTGATACCGTATTTCCGGGGGTATTTTGAAGAACATAATCGGAAATTGCAACCAGTGTATATTCCTCTCCAAACATACTTCCATCCTCGCAAATAATTGCCAGACGATCCACATCAGGGTCAACAACAAAACCCACATCAGCCTTACCGCTTTTCATCAAGGATGAGATTTCAGTCAAATGTTCGGGAAGTGGTTCCGGATTATGAGGAAATTGTCCGTTTGGTTCGCAAAATAATTTCTCAATTTTAGTTACACCCAGTGCATTTAATAATGCCGGTATGGCAATTCCACCAACGGAATTGACACAATCAATTGCTACACTAAAATCAGCCTTTTTTATTGCCTCAACATCAACTAAATCAAGTGACAAGACACTTTTAATATGTTTTTCGGTGTATGAAAAATCTTCTGAAAGCTTCCCTAAATCATCAACTTGAGAAAAAGTAAATGATTCTTCGGCAGCAATTTTCAAGACATTTTCGCCTTCGACAGCATTTAAGAATTCACCTTTTTCATTCAATAATTTCAGTGCATTCCATTGTTTTGGATTATGGCTCGCTGTCAGGATAATTCCTCCGGCAGCTTTCTCCATAGTGACGGCCAATTCTGTGGTAGGAGTGGACGCAAGTCCGATATTGACAACATCGAAACCCATCCCCAATAAAGTACCGATAACCAGTTGATTTACCATTTCGCCGGAAATTCGGGCATCCCTTCCAACAACAATTTTATTTGAAGAAGTTTGTTTGCTCGCTTTGATTTGAGTGGCGTAGGCAGCCGTAAAACGAACTATATCCAGTGGATTTAATCCATCACCAACAACACCGCCAATTGTTCCGCGAATTCCGGAAATTGATTTGATTAATGTCATTTTAGGAAACGATATTTATTTTAATATTTTGATTTTCAAGGTGTAACCGTAGGGAGTTACACTATTTTGATCGGCCGTAAAACCAATAGATGAAGGAACAATAATTTTAGCCTGGGAATCATTTCTTTTCATATAAGTTGCTGCTTCCTGAAAAGCTTTACATGACTGTGATAGATCTCCATAAACAAAATCAGCAGGATATGGAAAGTCAATTGTATTCCAGTTGCTTATTGTATCAGAGTTGAGAGCCAGTGCATATTGTTTGTAACGCGGAACTACCGTATTTTTAAGCCGAATTGTTGTTGTATCCATCGTACTTCCAGAATCTACCAAATGAAAATAAATGCCACTACCAGATTTGTAGTAATCATTATCATGCCAATCTTTATTTGCAGGTAAACTGGTTAATACATTGATATTATTGCGTTTGATATATGCTTTGATTAATGCTTGTTCATCATCCAACTGCTGTGCATAAGTCTTTGTATTAGAGCACGATGTTGAGCACAATGAAATAATAAAAACGAGAAAAAAGAAATAAGAAATACGTTTCATATCAGTATGATTATTTTTTGTACAAATATCCGATTAAAATACGGTAATTAAAAGTTAAATAAATGAATAAAGTTATAAGAATTGTGCTTAAGTTTTGATTAATCGTCTAAATTTCAAAAATTTAATCCGATAACTTTATTTTTAAAATCAACGAAGTGTAAGGTGCTATCAATGGTGCTTCTCCTTTCATTCCATATCCGAGATACCAGGGAATAATAAAAGTTGCACTGTCGCCTTTATGCATCATTTTCAAGCCTTCTTCAAGTCCCGTAATGGTTTGTTTCTTTCCTATAATAATCTGTTTATTACCGGTTTGAAGCATTATCCCATCCAACTTCATTATTTTAAAATCAAACGAACATTTAATTGAATCAGTTACTTTTAATCCGCTTCCAACATTGAAAATATGATACCAAAATCCCATTTCATTTTTCCGAAATGATCCTTTGCTTTCAGCAAATTTTTCCAATATACTATCCTCTTTTATAGATAAGTTATGGTTTATCAGCAACATCGATTCAGAATTCCGATTAATCGCATTTCCTTTATTTGAAGGCAATTGTGGCAATTGTTTTTTACAGGAAGCGAAGAACAAACAAAATCCAAGTAATATAAAGAATGAAATTTTATTCATTACGTTCTGTTAACGAATGTTGGCGATGCTCATAATGTCCGAAAAGACTCCGGCAGCAGTCACTCCGGCACCGGCACCATATCCTTTAATCATCATTGGGAATTCATTGTAACGTTCCGTGGTTATCAGAATTATGTTGTTGCTTCCCTGCAAATCGAAGAACGGATGCAGGCTGTCAACTTCCTGAAGGCCAACTTCGCAATTTCCTTTAATCATGGTGGCAACAAAACGCCATCTTTTTCCCTGTGCAGCCAAAGCTTGGCGTTTCTCTTCAAAAGCAGCATCCAATTCAGGAACGGTTTTCCAGAATTCGTCAATGTGCCCACTGAAATACTTATCGGGAATAAACAAATTTTTGAAAACGTCGGTTTGTTCCACCTTGTAACCTGCCTCGCGTGCCAAAATAACCAGTTTACGAATCACATCTTTTCCGCTTAAATCAATGCGTGGATCGGGTTCGGAAAAACCAGCTTCTTTGGCCATCAAAATGGCCTTGCTGAGTGGAATTTCGCTGCTTATTGTGTTGAAAATAAAGTTTAATGTTCCTGAAAGAACAGCTTCCATTTTTTGAATTTGGTCACCACTGTTTATCAAACTGTTCATGGTGCTTATAATTGGTAAACCGGCACCAACATTGGTTTCGAAAAGAAATTTTACACCTCGTTTACGCGATGTTTCTTTCAGATTCCAGTATTTTTCGTATTGTGATGAAGCAGCCAGTTTGTTGGCGGTAACCACTGAGGTATTATTTTCGAGCAAGGTCTGATATAAATCCGAAATCTGGGCATTAGCCGTACAATCCACAAATACTGAATTGAAGATATTCATGTTCAGAATTTCTTTGCAGATCAAATCAGGAGTTGCATCCAACCCGTTTGTTTTCAATTCGGCTGAATAGTTTCCCAGGTCAATTCCTTCACGTGAAAACAGCATTTTCTTACTTGAAGCAATTCCAACCACATTCAGTTTCAGCCCGTTTTGAATCATCAATTGTTGCTGTTGCTTTTTGATTTGGTTCAATAAGCTTCCGCCAACCGTTCCAACTCCGACCACGAAGATATTTAATACCTGATATTCCGACAGGAAAAATGAATCGTGAATTACGTTCAATGCTTTGCGAAGGGATTTGCGGTCGGTTACAAAGGAGATATTGGTTTCGGAAGCACCTTGTGCGCATGCCACAACGTTTATTCCGTTTCGTCCGAGTGTGCCGAAAAGTTTTCCGGCTATACCCGGAGTGCGTTTCATATTGTCACCCACGATGGCCACAGTGGCCAGATCGTCTTCTGAGAAAATATCATTTATTTCACCCTGAACAATCTCGAGAGCAAATTCTTTGCGCAACACTTCAACTGCCAGCTTGCTATCGGCATTGCGAACCCCGATGGAAGTAGTATTTTCCGACGAAGCCTGAGAAACCAGGAAGACACTGATGCCGTTTTTTGCCAACACCCTGAAAATACGGTAGTTTACACCGATAACTCCCACCATACCAAGTCCCTGAACTGTAATCAGCGAAGTGTCGTTTATTGACGAGATTCCTTTAATCGCCTTACCGGCCGCGCCTGTTTTTTCTTTGGAAATATAGGTTCCTTCTGCATCCGGATTAAAGGTATTTTTGAGAATAAGCGGGATATTTTGATGAAAAACAGGGAAGATTGTTGGTGGATAAATGACTTTGGCACCAAAATTACAAAGCTCCATGGCTTCGATGTAACTCAGTTTGTCAATGACGTAAGCATTGTTTATTATGCGCGGGTCGGCTGTCATAAAACCGTCCACATCGCTCCATATTTCAAGAATGGTAGCATTTAGTGCAGCTGCAAGAATTGCGGCTGTATAATCGGAACCTCCGCGACCCAGATTGGTAATGAAATTCGTGTTCCGGTCGGTGGAAATAAATCCGCCGCATACACAAATTCGTGGTGCATTGACAAATTGTTCGCGAATCAGCACATTGGTTTTTTCGAAATCGACAATGTGTTTATCGAACTGGTTTTCAGTTTTGATAAAACTTTTAGAATCAAAATGAACTGCGTTGTTGATGGCGTAAGTGACAATAATAGAAGAGATTGATTCGCCGTAACTTACGATAGTGTCAATGATTTTAGTGGATAAATCCTTGATGAGATAGATTCCGCGAAAAAGGTTAGACAGGTCCTGGAATTGTGCATTAACCTGATTCAGAACATCTTCTTTTTTGTCAGCTGCAATTACGCCTTCTATAACTTCAACATGACGCGCAAGCATTTTTTCGTACTCGCCAATAAACGATTTATCGCCATCGCAGGCTTGTTTTGCAATCGTATAAAGTTGGTCGGTTATGCCTGAAAGAGCCGAAACAACAACAATTACGGGCTCACTCTGTGCCTCAACAATCTTTTTTACGCTTAAAATGCCATTGACCGAACCTACGGACGTTCCGCCGAATTTTAATACCTTCATCCTACCAAGTAATGTTAATTAGAACCGAATAATTTTTAGTATGCAAAATTAGCCATTTTCGCCGAATAATAAGTGCTTTTCCCCATTTTTAGGTAAAACTCTTGTATCATTACAAAATTTGAACTACTTTTGCAACTCAATTTTTGAAACATACTAGCAATTATGAATTGTGAATTATTAAATTGAAAAATGGTCTGGTAGCTCAGCTGGATAGAGCAACGCCCTTCTAAGGCGAAGGTCAAGAGTTCGAATCTCTTCCGGATCACCCCGAAATGCCGTTTGAAACAAAGTTGTCAAACGGTTTTTTGTTTAAATCAATCAATTATCATTCTTACCATAATTTCTGTATCTTTGCCATCCTAACATTGATTTGAAATTATGCATTCCGAAATACAACTTGTCCTTCTTCCTGAGCAAGCCGAAACACCATTTTTACTGAATAAACAAGTGGCTGACAAACTCGAAGTTTCGCCACAACGTATCACCCGTATCAGAACCATCCGGAAGTCGATTGATGCCCGGTCGTTTCAGCCGAAAGTGAATGTAATCGTCGAAGTTTACTGGGATGAAGTCCCTCCAAAAGCGGTTAAGCAGGAGTTTCAGTATCATTCGGTAGATGGAAAACAACCTGTTTTGATTATCGGTGCCGGTCCTGCGGGACTCTTTGCCGCCCTGAAACTGATTGAATCGGGATTAAAACCCATCATTCTGGAGCGTGGAAAAAATGCCCGCGAACGCAAGGTGGACATTGCCCAACTGAACCGGAATAAAGGCATTGATGCCGATTCGAATTATTGCTTTGGAGAAGGCGGTGCCGGTACATTTTCGGATGGAAAACTGTATACACGCTCCAAAAAGAAAGGAAATCCTGAACGGATTTTAGAAATATTCCATTATCACGGAGCTGCTGAAAACATTCTTTACGAGGCTCATGCGCATATTGGTTCCGATAAATTACCTATTATTATAGAAAATATCAGCAAAACCATCATTTCGTGCGGCGGTGAAATTCACTTCGAACAAAAGCTGACTGAAATACTGCTGGAAGATAATAAAGTCACCGGATGCAAAACGGCTGATGGCAGCGTTTTCGAAGCCAGGGCATTAATTCTGGCTACCGGTCATTCGGCACACGATATTTACGAAATGCTCTATGAACAGGGAATAACCCTCGAACCGAAAGGATTTGCCATGGGCGTGCGGGTGGAACATCCTCAGGCATTGATTGACACAATTCAGTATCACGCTAAGGAACGCGGACCGTATTTGCCTGCTGCTGCGTACAACCTGGTGGATCAGATAAACGAGCGCGGCGTATATTCGTTCTGCATGTGTCCCGGCGGGCATATTGTTCCGGCAGGAAGCGGCACAAACGAAATTGTGGTCAACGGCATGTCGGCATCGCAGCGTAATTCTCCTTTTGCCAATTCAGGCATTGTGGTGGAAATTCGTCCGGAGGATATTCCGGCAGAATTTCAGGAATTCGGAGCGCTTGCCGGACTAAAATTCCAACAATCTGTCGAAAAAATGGCTTTTACGAATAATGGCGGGCTTGGTCAGGTGGCACCGGCGCAACGGTTGGGTGATTTTGTGAGAGGAAGACTTTCATCGGATTTACCCGAATGTTCGTATTTGCCGGGCTTGATTTCGTCGCCGTTGCATTTCTGGCTTCCGGAAATGATTTCAAGCCGATTGCGCGAAGGTTTTAAAAAGTTCGATCGTAAAATGCAGGGTTACCTTACCAACGATGCGGTGGTAGTGGGAGTTGAATCACGCTCTTCGGCGGCAGTTCGCATTCCGCGTAATCCTGAAACGGGGCAGCATCCGGTTATTGAAGGACTCTTTCCTGCTGGCGAAGGCTCTGGATATTCGGGTGGAATTACCTCATCGGCTGTTGATGGAGAAAATGCTGCTTTGAAAGTGAGTGAATGGTTGATTGGTTAACTGGTTAATTAGTTGATTGGTTAACTGGATGATTGGTTCGAAAATAAAAGATAGAAATATAAATAAATTCATGAAAAATAAAACACCAAAAATACCGAAAGTACCGGCACCTAAAGAAACCCGTTTAAAAGTAACCGAACCGGTTGATTTGATGACATTTCTGTTATCCAAAATGGGCGGCATGAGCCGTAATTCAGTGAAATCGCTGTTGGCACACCGGCAAATTATGGTCAATGCCAAAGTGACCACGCAGTTTAATCTGCCCTTACAACCGAATGACTTAGTTGTAGTTTCCAGCGGACGTGGTAATACGGAACTTTCGCATCCAAAATTAAAGATCATCTTTGAAGATGCACACCTGATAGTGGTTGAAAAGAAAGAAGGCCTGCTTACCGTGAGCACCGGAAATGCTGATGAGACCACGGCTTTTTCCATTCTTAAGTATCATGTCCAGAAAAGTTCGCCGCAGAACCGTATTTACGTGGTTCACCGACTCGACCGCGAAACTTCGGGAGTGATTATGTTTGCCAAAAACAAAGACGTGCAAATGACCATGCAGGAAAACTGGCATCGCATTGTAACACGCCGTATTTACGTGGCGTTAGTGGAAGGAAATGTGGAAAAAGAAAAAGATACTATTGTGACGTGGCTTTCGGAAAATGAAAAGTCGCTGAAAATACATTCCAGCGATACAGACAACGGCGGTCAGCAAGCCATCACCCATTACCGGAAAATTAAATCGAACGAGAATTATTCGTTACTCGAAATAGAATTGGAAACCGGTCGTAAGAACCAAATTCGTGTTCACATGCAGGGAATCGGGCATCCGGTTGTCGGCGATAAAAAATATGGTGCAGGCCCAAGTCCTATCGATCGCCTTGGGTTGCACGCCCGTTTGCTGGCATTTTATCATCCGGTCACAACCGAAATTGTGAGTTTTGAAACGCCGGTACCACGCAATTTCCTGAAACTGTTTCATGATATTAAAGCGCCAAAAGACCAGGAACCAAGAGATTAGACCAATACTTATAAATAAAAATCCCATCAGGAATCAATTTCCTGATGGGATTTTCTATTAACTATTGACTGCTAACTGTTTACAGTTCCCAGGCAAGTGAACTGGCACCTAATACGGCAGCATCAGCTTCTTTTAAATCGGAAAATAATAATTTGATTTTACCTCTCCATAATGGAAGCAGATTTTTCTCCATATTTTCACGTATTGGATTCATAATCAAATCGCCGGCTTTCGAAAGACCGCCAAAAATGATAATTGCTTCCGGTGCGCTGAAAGCTACGAAATCTGCCAAACTTTGACCCAGAATTTTTCCAGTATATTCGAAAATTTCTTTTGCAATTTCATCCCCTTCAATGGCTGCATCAAATACATCTTTAGAAGTGATATCATCAACCGGAATGTTACGTAACAAACTGTCTTTTGTTGTTGAACCAAGGATTTCCCGAGCTGAACGGGCAACGCCAGTAGCAGAACAATAAGTTTCCAAACAGCCGGACTTACCACAACCGCATAAGCGGCCATCTTCCCGAATTGCTGTTGTGTGACCCAACTCACCAGCAAAACCATCGTTGCCATAAACTAATTTACCGTCAATGATAATTCCGCTTCCAACACCTGTTCCAAGTGTAATCATAATGAAGTTTTTCATTCCGTGAGCAGCGCCGTATGTCATTTCGCCTAGTGCAGCTGCATTGGCATCATTTGTCAATGCTGTAGGTATGCCAAATTTATCTGCCATTAAGTTTGCAAAAGGAATTACACCTTTCCAGGGAAGATTCGGAGCAAATTCAATATTACCTGTATAATAATTTCCATTAGGAGCGCCAACACCAATTCCTTTAAATTTATCAGCACCGCCGGCAGCGTCAATCAATTTGATTAATTCGTTATACAAATCCTGAATATAAAGATTTACATCGGTGTGAGTGCCTGTTTTTATTGCACTTTTTGAGATTACAGTTCCACGAGCGTCAACAACACCGAAAACGGTATTTGTTCCACCCATATCCATCCCAATTACATAGGGTTTTTCCATGATTTTATTATATAGAATTTTTAAATTTAATTATTCAACAGGAATATCTGTGTTTACATTTTTTGAACCAACTAATCCATAGAACAACAGATACCCTAATGCTACAATAATAAGCCAATAACTTGCCATATATCCAACAGAGTCAGAAATAAATTGTTGAAGTACAGGTAAAATGCCACCACCAACAACCATCATCATAAAAATACCTGATGCCTGTGCAGTATATTTACCTAAGCCTTCTACAGCAAGGTTGAAAATTCCTCCCCACATAACAGAAGTACACAAACCGCATAGCACTAAGAATAATGCACTAAGTGGGACCTGTGACATATTAAAACCATTGGTTACACTATAACCGGGCATTGAAGCAGTCACCGTTTTTGGAATAATAATTGCGAGTAATACAAAAAATATGGCCGTAGCTGAAACCACAATAAGTTGAGTACGACTTGATACTTTACCACTAATAGCACTACTAATTGAACGACCAACCAGCATTAACAACCAATACATTGCTGCAATAGCACCTCCAATTGCAGCTCCATCTTTCAAAATACCTGCTCCTTTTTCGCTGGAGTCTGAAAGGAAGAAATTTAAAGTGCCGGGAATACCAATTTCAACACCAACATAAATAAAAATAGCAATAACTCCAAATACAGTATGACGGAAACTCCATGGACTATGTGTAAATATTTCTTTCTTTATTCCACCTTTTTGTAAGTGTGGTTCGGGTATAGAAAGAAAAGAAATAACAGTAAATGCTGTAACAAATACTCCCATTGCAATAAACAATAATGGTGCAATATCAGTCATGGTTGTTTTTATAGTAACTGTTCCAATTAATGCACCCACAAACAAAGGAGTTAATGTGCCTGACAACGAATTAAGTGCACCACCTGTTTGAATAAGTTGATTACCTTTGTTACCACCGCCTCCTAATAAATTAAGCATAGGATTTACCACTGTATTGAGCATACAAACGCAAAATCCGCAAATAAATGCACCTAACAAATAAATAATAAAGTTTAATTTAATGACAAATCCTCCAAATGCGAAAACAGAAGTTTCTGCACCGATTTTACTTGAAAGAAATTGAGTAAATAAGCCTAAAACACCTACTGCCATTGCAATCAAAGCAGTTTTCTTGTAGCCTATTTTTACAAGCATATTTCCTGCTGGGATACCCATGAATAAATATGCGAGGAAATTCATCATATTTCCCATCATTCCCAACACATTTGAACCTGCGTATTCGTTTCGCCAAATAGTACCAAATGGTGCTGCTAGATTTGTTACAAAAGAAATCATTGCGAATAGTGCAAACATTATTGCAATTGGCAATGTGTAATTTTTTGATTGTTGTTTGTTCATGTGATTAACTTTAAGTTTGATAGTTTATAAATTTATGAATAGTTTAATTATGAATTCAATGATTTTAAGGTTGTGTAACTGTCAATACGTTCAAAAAAGCGTGTAAAGATAGTGATTTTATCAAAAGTAACAAGCCGGTTTTTACAAATTCTTAAACAAAAAGTCACTCATTCGGGTATATAAATGCTGGCGTGTTTGTTTCCCAAGAATGCTGTGGTTTTTATCAGTATACAGTTGCATTTCGAATTGCTTATCGGCAGCGACTAATTTGTCAATGAAAAGCATGGTATTTTGGGTATGAACATTGTCGTCGGCAGTTCCGTGAACAATCAACAAACTTCCCTGCAATTTATCGGCACGTTGCAAAACAGATGAGCCATCATATCCTTTGAAATTTTCCTGTGGACGGCGCATATAACGTTCGGTATAAGCCGAATCATAGAAACGCCAATCAGTAACCGGTGCTACGGCAATACCGGCTTTGAAAACCTTTTCGCCAGTGGTCATGGCCATCAATGTCATATAACCGCCATAACTCCAACCCCAGATTCCAATCCGGTATTTATCGATAAATGATTGCTGTCCAAGATATTTGGCAGCTTCAACCTGATCTTTTGTTTCGAGCAAACCAAGTTGTTCGTAAGTGCATTTGCGGAATTCAGAACCGCGTGCTCCGGTTCCACGTCCGTCAACACAAGCCACTAAAATCCCATTCGAAGCCAGATAATATTCCCAATCAATTCTCCAACTATCTGAAACTTGCTGAGAATTTGGTCCACTATACTGAACCATCAACACGGGATACTTTTTATTCGTATCAAAATTTACCGGTTTAACCATCCAACCATTCAGTTTTACGTTTTCGGAAGTGGTGAATGAAAATATCTCCTTTTGTGGAAGATTAGAAGTTTTGACATTTGAAGCTAAAGCAGCATTATTTTCCATTACTCTGACGGCTGAACCTGCAGTGTTTCGCAAGGTGAATATATTCGGAGAAATCATGCTTGATGCATTGTCTACAAACAAGCTTAGCGTCGAGTTGAAACTGGCGGTGTGCGTGCCTTTGCCGTCGGTGATCCGGGTTCTTTTTCCTTTCAAATCTACCGAATAAATGTCCCGTTGTAGCGGTGAGATTTCAGCAGATTGATAGTACGCAACCTGTTTTTTCTCGTCAAAGCCGTAAAAATTGGTTATGTCCCAATTGCCTTTGGTAAGTTGTTTTACCACAGTTCCGTTAATTCCATACTGGTAAATATGACGATAACCATCCAGCTCGGTCACGGCAAAGAAATACTTATTGTCGGAAGTGAACTGGATATAATCAATGTTTTCGTATTCAACATAACTTTTATCGTCCTGACGTAAAATAAGTTTTGAAACGGTCGATCGCGGATTGGCAAAAAGCATATCCAGCCGGTTCTGATTGCGGTTTAGTTTGAAAATGGCAAGCTGGTCCGATGAATTAGTCCATTTAATGCGCGGAATGTAGAAATCACCGTCGTCATTGCCAAGTTTCATGACTTTGGTGGATTTAATCAAATCCTCAAATACGCAAACACTTACTGTTGAATTATTTTCGCCGGCTTTCGGATATTTGAAACTGAAAGTAGTTGGATAAAGCGAGAATTCATCCTTCTTACCTGACTGATCCAAATATTTTGTGAACGAATACATGGGAACTTTCGATTCATCGAATTTTACAAATGCAAGCAATTTGCTGTCAGGACTCCATTCGAAATAACGAGTTCCTGAAAATTCTTCTTCGTAAACCCAATCCGGTGTTCCGTTAATAATACTCCCGGGCTGACCATCGGTAGTAATAGCAATTTCGGTGTCATATTCAAGCTTTTTCATAAACAGATTATTATCCCTTGCAAAAGCTATATAACGGCCATCCGGTGAAAATAATGGCACTTCCTGCGAACCTTTATCCGATAAAGCAGTAATTTCGTTTCGTTTAATGTCATACACGTAATAATCGGCAGTATACGTGCGACGAAAATTCATTTTTACATTGGTATAAACCAGTAATTTGCTTTCGTTCGGACTGAGTTCGTAGCCGGAAATTTGCTTTATCGACGTATTTTTCAATCGGGAAACACTGAAGAGTGTGTCAACAACTGCACCGGTTTTATAATCGTATTTTACCACCGATTTTCCTTTAATCATCGAAGTGAAATGTTCACCGTCAAGCATTGAACGAGGCATTTCGACAGTTTTTACACGGTATTTTCCACCCAGAATATCATACAATAAATTTGCATACGAAAAATTTATGCATATTGTTAAAACAAAAAGAAGGCTGAAACGTTTCATTATAGAGTGATTTTTATTTTGTAGAATTTAGCAGCACAAAAATAACGCAATTAATCGTTTTATGTGTTTTCAAACATAAAAGTTTTAAACCATTAACAAATGCGACTTAATTTTTATACGAATTCAAACTTTAAACCCCAAAAAAGATGAATGCTATTAAAGACTTTTTCAATTTTTCTCCAAAAAAAGATTCAGTTGGTCTTTGCCTGAGCGGAGGAGGAGCGTTAGGTTTTGCACATATCGGAGTTATTCAGGCACTCGAAGACAACGGAATTTACCCAACGCGCATTGCCGGCTCGAGTATGGGTGCAATAATCGGGACGTTTTATTCAGCCGGTTATTCACCGAAAGAATTATTGCAATTGATTAAGGACGATAAGCTTTATAAAATCACCAAATTAATGACTTTTCCACGCTCGTTTCTCAATTCGGGGCTGTCAAAGCACGAAATGCTTGGTTCGCTCATTCACGAACTCATTCCCCACAATAGTTTCGAAAAGTTAGGTAAGAAAATGCATATTTGTGTTGTCAATCTCAACAATGCTGAATGGGAAATTGTTGGAAGTGGGGACGAACTCGACAAATGGGTTACCGCTTCGGCCAGCATTCCCGGACTTTTTGAAACGATTAAAGATCATGAAATTAATTATATCGATGGCGGTTTACTCAATAACATGCCGGCGCAGGGAATTGCAGAATTTTGCGAAACGATTATCGGCGTGGATGTGATTCCGCACAAAATTCCGCCGGAATTGAAAAAACCGATTGATACGCTGGCTTTTTCAGTACGGGCAATGCAACATCAAAATTCAAAGGAAGGTCGCGCGTTATGCCGTTTCCTGATTGAGCCGCAAGCCATTGTTGAATTCCATGAGTTTAGTTTCGATGCGTATGAGGCCATTTATCAACACGGTTATACTGCAGCCACGAAATATATTGCTGAAAATCCGGAAATACTCAAATTGATGAATTGAAAAAATAGTTTTTCTTCAAATTGCTTCCGGAAAAACTAATGTGAAAGTGGTCCCTTTGTCTGTCTCGGAATTGAATGATATTGTTCCGCCTGAAAGTTCAATAATATTTTTTGAAATCGCCAGTCCAAGTCCCATTCCTGTGGATTTGGTGGTGAAATTAGGAACAAATAACTTGTCCTGCAACGCATTGTCAATGCCAACGCCGTTGTCGGTGATTTCAATGCGGATTTCCCCTGCTTCCTGCTGAAGATTTACGTTGATTATTCCTTCGCGGTCATCAGGAATGGCTTGCAGGGCATTTTTCATCAAATTAGTAAATACCTGCACCATTTGTTCCGGATCGGCATATACGAATGCTGAATTTTCAGTTCCGGCGTATTCAATTTGTACATGTTCGTTGTTGTTGGCAAACAACTGAACCACCGAATAAAGCCGTGCAGCAATGTCAAACCGCACGAAACTGGCTTCGGGCATCCGGGCAAAATTTGAAAACGTTCCGGCAATGCGCGACAGGTTATCAATTTGTTCAATAAGCATGGCTGTCGATTTTGTAAAATATTCATCGAAGTGTTTTTCGTCCAGGTTTTTTGTACGTTGAAGCTGCTGAATGGTCAGTTTCATGGGCGTCAGCGGATTGTTTATCTCGTGAGCCACTTGCCTTGCCATCGATTTCCAGGCTGATTCGCGCTCGGATTGTGCCAGCAACCGGGCACTTTGTTCCAGTTCGTCCACCGTTCGGTTATATTGAATAACCAGCTGTCCGATTTCGTCGTTCAGTGTATAATCGATTTTCTCGTTTCTTCGGCCAAGGCGCATTTCTCTTAGTTTGTTTTCCAATACAATTAACGGTGCCGAGAGTTGTTTTCCGATAAATAAACTCAGCAAAATGGCCAACACAATAATGATCAAATAAATGTGAATCACCACCGAAAGGAAGCTTTCAATTTCGGTTTTAATTTCATCCTGACTGAAAAACTGCGGAATGGCAATAAATCCGATTTGCATATAATCGCCGTTGTAAAAATCGCAGTAACCGCTCAGGTAATTCAGCTTGCCAATGTGTTCATTTTGGTTCAGGTTTGAATTTGCACGGAAAAAAGGCGTCGGTGAAATGCGCCGGCTAATCAGATTTTTGTTGAAAATGACCGGTTGCGAACTACCAATCAGTTCACCGCGATTATCGTAAACGTGAATATCGGTGTGATAAATGTACGACAAGTCCTGTAAATCAAAGTTCAGCGACTGCGAATTTTGCGCATTTAAATCCTGATTCCAGTAATATATATCCTGCAATGCCTTTTGGATATAGCCTTTCTTGCTTTCCAGGTTGGCAATTTGTTGCTCTCGATATTTTTCTTCAATAAAATTTACCGAAACAAAGAAGATGCCAATGAAACTTATTATCAATAAAGCGATAAATACAAACTGGAATTTGGCCGTTAAACCGATTTTGTATTTCCATTTTTTACGAACCAACATATATATCCAAATCAACAGACAGCAAAGGGCAAAATAGGCCAGAAAAGTGTAAATGAAATACAACAAATGAGTGATTGGCTCAAATAAATCCTGCTCACTTACAACGATAAACGTGTTCGCATTGGGTTTGTAAATATAATGTTTCCGTCCTTGATTGATGGTCTTGAAAAAATCGGATTTCATTGTTGGAATCCACGCTGCATCGGGAGAATATCCTACTTTACCGGACGAAAAAACCAGGCGTTGATGATCGTATTTGGCAATGGAAATGTTCAGTTGCGTTTGGATATTGGCCGTGGTGGCGATGAGCAAATTCGGGAAACTATAACTTTTAAAATTCTTTCTCGGATAAAACTCCATAAAGAAAAACAACGAATCGGTGAGATAGGTGCTCGATCGGAACTGACCGATATAGGTCATATTATTCTCATTGGCCTGCACGCTGAAGAAATGCGTTTTTTTAATTTGGATGCCGTTTTTTGATATGAAATCGACATATTCCCTGTAAACCTTAGAATGTCTTCCGGCAATGTTCAACCGCATATCATACTTATTCCAAAAGCCCCGCAGATACGTTTTATTCAGGTAATCGTTAGAAGCCTGAATGGAATCTTTCCGGGTCAGCAGTTTGCAGATTTTCCGGTCACGAATTATTTTAACATCAAGTTCTTCTAGCAGAATATCGGCCATTTGGTCATTTTCCGAACTTCCGTTTATATAAATGTTTTGAGCCAGAATTTTATACTTGTCAAGCTTTTTATTGTTGCCGATAACTAATGAATTCCAAACTAAAAAGCCGCTGAAAATAAATATCCAGACTGCCGCAAAAATGTACATGCTTTTCTTTTTCGGGAAAAGAAAATACGTATAAAATCCAGTCCAAAGAGCTGCAAACGACACTGTAATCCGCAAGGCATCACCCGGCGAAATAAAATAGCAAGCGAAATACAACCCCACGGCAATGAAAATGTCTGTCAGAATGAGTTTCCAAACCCTGTTTTTAGAATAAATATGAGTTTTGAAAAACAGCAGAGCCAACCCGATTCCCCAAAGCAAAATAAGGAAATGAACCCAGATACTGATGGCTGAAAAGTCTTTAAAACGAAGAATACTAAGCTGAATACTCGAATGGTAAATTAGCCCACTCAGAAAATAATAGACCAAAACGAAATAAAAAGCACAGGAAATCTGAATGAAAATACGGGAAACAGAGGTGTTGGAAAAATGGTTTTTGGTATAAAAATAAAACAGGCAAATGCTTGAAATAAAATAGGCAGTCAGTACCGCCAGATGGCTTATAGAAGTCAGAAACGGATTGGAAGCATACTGAAACGGCGTGAAAAGTTTATTGTTGAGAAGCAGCGTCGGGATATTGAAGTAAAGCAATGCCCCGAGAATAATTCCCGCAATGCCTGAAATCAGCATGAATAACCTGAAACTAAGTGTTTTCTTTCCAATCAACAAAGGAAAGTTGGCAAAGAGAATAAAGAAAATCAGGAACGAAAGCGAATACGAAATGAAACCCAACACCGCCCACGTTTCATTATAAACATCGGTTTTCGGAGGGGTTAGTGATAATAAGTAAGTGTCGTGCTGGTCGGTGACTGCGAATTTATCGGTTTTGCTGCCACTTTGTATCTGTATTTGTTTGTCGAGAAGGAAGCCTTTGGCAAAGGAATTGACCAAACCATCATTTTCGTACGGATAATTGTTTTTCAGCTTGATTAAAGCCAGAATTTTAGTCGATTCAAAGGGAAAAGTTTTGCTCAGGCAAATGGCATTTGGCAATTGCACAACCTGCCAGTCGGTGGATGTGGAAAGAAGGTTATTGGTAACTTCAATATGATTATCCGACCAGAATGCCAGCTCTTTTTTTGCAAAAACAAAATACGAAATCTCATCGTCTTCAAACGGGAAATGGCTTAGCGAATCGACCGATGAGTGAATAATTATATCCCTGAGCTTATTTGCCGTGTTTTCGGCATGTGTTTCTTTCGAATTCAACTGCTGTTGGAATTCCTTAATCCGGATAGCATGATTGGGCGAATTGGTATAAAAAAAATCGCATAGTAATCCGAAGGCAAGGGACAGTATGAGCGTTGAAAATAGAATTTTCACTCTCAAAGGCATTCCACTCAACTGTTTTAAATAAGTCATAATTACTATTTTTTTGTAATTATCAAAGCATTTCGACTAATATAATTTCTTCTTTTACTTTGCGTTCTTTGCGCCTTTGCGTGATCATTTTTTGAAATTCGCGCAAAGACCGCTAAGTTCGCTAAAAATATTGATATACATTATTTTTTCGCCTTCCATTATTCATGATGATACGGTTCACCTTTTAAAATAGTCATTGCCCGATAGACCTGTTCCACGAAAATCAGCCGGATCATTTGGTGCGAAAACGTCATGGCCGAAAGCGAAACCTTTCCATTGGCACGGTTATACACTCTTTCAGAGAAACCATACGGTCCGCCAACTACA
>CAIYTJ010000245.1 GCA_903929065.1 uncultured Bacteroidales bacterium
CGATCTATTTATTCCAGCGTATCCATTCGGATCGACCATCCACCATCGACCATCAATCTTTTTTGTATAAAAAAATCCTGTTGAATCTGTTCTAAGGTATTTATAAGTTCCGTAATGTGTAAAATCATCTCTTCCGTCAGTAGTTTGTTTGTAACCGTTAATGAGATTTAATATTTTGGTGCCCTGATATCCCCACCCGTTGGTAAAATTACTTTTAACCTGAATTTGGGTAGTTTCAATAGCATAAACAGATGAAAATGCTAATATTAAAAACAGGACTATTATTTTTTTTAAAACTGGCATGATGAATAGACTGAAGAAAGATTGAAGTTACAATAAACCGTTACAGACTGCAAAATTAAGATTATTCCTGAAATATGAAAGAAAATAAAAAGAAAGCACCCGACTAATCAGGTGCTTTCAAAATATATTATTATTGGATTAAAATTTTGGCTGAAGCATCTGAGTTACCATGAAGTTTCATGATATAAACTCCCGATGCCAATCCTGATGCATCAATTTTTTGAGAATCAGAATTTAAATAACCTTTCATCAGTCTTTGCCCAGATACTGAAACAAGTTCGTAAGATGAATAATTTGAAGATATGACTGAAATTTGTTTGTTGGCATCAATGCTGTATTTGAAATCATTTGCGGTTACAGATGCTAAAGCAGTTCTCATAAATATTACATCATTCCAGGTTAAACCAACCCGAATAGCATCGATTGTATAAAGAGGAGTGTTTCCGGCAATAGCTGGACTACGCAGATAAACTGAAACAGCTCCACCGAAAGGTTTTGATGAACCACCGCGAAATAAATCTTTAGACGTGGCATCGTTATTATACAATGTTGGTGTACCGGGTTCTGCTGCCGTAGCTAGAGGATCAATAAATAATGACATTTGATCATCAAAAGGAGTATCGGTTGCTGAGGTTTGTCCCATCAATTTGCCTAATTTGTATTTTAAAACCATCAAATGTGTAGTTCCTACGCCAATATTTGATGTTGCATATGTAGGAACACCTGAACTACTCTTTTTGATACTCATATTAATTTCCTGACCGGCAGGTAAAGTATTATCATATGCGGCGTATATACATGCGCCCCAGTTTGTATCCGTATAATTGGCAGTCATTTTTATTCCGAAAAAGAAATCAGGACTGGTTATGGCCCCTATTTGAGTGGAAGAAAAATTTACCAGAAATGAAATGTAAATAGTAGAATCTTGTAAAACAGGATGTTTCCATGATTTGTATACACTGGGGCCAATAGTTGTATTATTCACAAATGACAATGCGTTACTCCACGAACCTGAATAATAATTGTTATAAGTTAAACCCGGAGAAGTGATATTCCAACTGTCATTCAATGCATTACTACTGGTTTGTGTTGACCAACCATTAACAGCCTGTAAGTTTTGTGAACTGACAACCGGATGTTTTATTAACGAATCAACCGGATAATCAAAATTTTCTTCTAAATAAATTTGAGCCTTTAAAGACCCCATACTCAGTAAAGCACAAAATGCGATTAAAGTAAAAATTTTAAATTTCATAATAATTAATTTTAAAGTGAATAATTAGTTTTTATCGTAATAATCAACAAGTGAATATACATTTTCGTTCAATTGTTTCATGAGATTGATCATAGGTTTATACCATTGATATTCAGTGTTTAACAATCCTTTATTAGAATCAAGATTGGATGGATCTACACCTTTCGCCGATGGATCATTATCCTGATACCTAAACCAGTGCCAACCGACACAATTGGGCGATTGAAGCAGACCCAGACAAAAATTCTGGTAGGCAAATCCTCTGTCTTTCTGTGTATGAACTGTAAATCCGGCACCTGTTGTGTTGGCCAAACCTGAATCCATTGCTTTTGTATAAAATTCGGTAATCATAAATGGTTTGCCAGCCCAATCACCCCAATTTTTCATTATTTTCGTATCAGGTGTCCAAGTTCCATAGTAATTGATAGAAACGACATCACTATATTTACCTGCTGCTTTTACGACTGATTCCATATTTTTCGGCGAACCATGTAAACGACTGCCCAAATATAGATGATTTTCATCATATTTGCGAATTACCTTTGAAACAATCTGATAATAACGTTCTGCTACAATTCCTACAAATTCAGCTCGTTCAGTATCAGTAATTTGAGACGCTGTTTTATTTTTACTTTTCAACCATTTTTCTGCAAAAATACGTCCTGCATCGGTGGAATCGGGTAATGTAAGGTAACCCTGTAGATTATTCATGCCAAAAGGCAATTCGTTGTCGGAAAAATATCCGATTAAGTTTCTGTCATTTTTATAAATCAGATTTGCTTTAGCATATTCATCACAAAACTGTTCAAACTGTTTATCGAAAACAAAAATGCATTGATTTGGATAACCTATATTTCCCGGAAGTTGGTACGTTCCACCACGTTTTTTTCCATACGAACTCATGAAATTCAACATTAACGAATAGGAAAATTTTAAGTTTTTTTCGTTGTTTGCCACTATAATAGCCTCTGTGTCGCTCCAGGCACCTATTCCATTAAATCCAAAATCGGAAAATTCCTGAAACGATTTAATAGCCCAATTTGAGGTGTTTTGATAAGTGCTGTTAAAAAATTGTTTATTCCGATCTGAAGTCCCTTGTCTGAATCCATTTACTACCCGCTGAATGTTTGCATAACCGTCGGGATCGACAATCCACCATCTGTTGTTTACTTTCTCAATCCTGAAGAATCCTGTAGCTTTAAGCTGAATATGTTTGTTACTTCCATATAAATTAGTCTCAGTTTTTGTCGGTTTGAAGTTTTTTAAACTATCGATCAATTGTGTGTCAAAAAACGCCCATGGTTGATTTGGTTTATCTTTTACCCATTTACGAGCCTCTATCTTAATTGTGGAACATAATAGGTTCTGACAAAAGGATATTTCAGGCAATGTAAATATAGTGACCGACAAAATTAAAATTGATTTAAACAGAAATTTCATAATATAATATTCGTTTGATTAAAATTATTACAGGCACAAAATTATAGGATTAACCAATGAAAGGCTGTCGGAATTGTACATAATTCTCAATTGAATTGTAAATATCGTACAATAATGGCTTTTTCTCTTATTTCGGTGAGGTATTTGTTGTATAAAATGTCGATATAGCGGGCTTTCACGGAATTTTTCACCGATTCAAAATTCCTGTGTCCCATTGATATTTGTTGTAAAATCTGATAAAAACAAAATGAAATATTTTGTTTAGAAATAAGACTAAATTGTCCGGCTTTTATATTTGCAATTTGATTTTCTACTTCAGCTCGTTCTTCACCCTCCATTTTTTCTGTATCGGAAGAATCAAAAACTTGAATGTGTGATTTTATTTCTGCGACATTTTTAAAGCGATTATTCAATTCAATCAAATTGAATTTTTTAGTGTTAAGGAGCGATTGAATTTTCCTGATGATTTCAGGTTGATGATTTGTTTCGGTTTTATTGTTGAAATAAATTTCAAATCGCTGAACTTTCAGATAATCAGGCAATTTAAACAAACTATCTTTAATAGATTCGTAAAATGTTTTTAAATTTTGTTCGGACACATTAAATTCCTTTTCTGCCAGAGTTTTCTTTATTCCGATAACCAGGTTTGTGAGCCGATAATTATAATAATTTTCTTCCGTGAGTCGGGTAGGACCGTAGAACAATTCATTTCGCTTTAAAGCAAGTAATCGTCGGTTATTTTCAGCACTAAAATCTTTTTGAAAACCTGAATAACTGATATCATCCACCAATTTTAATTGTTTACCAAGTTGCTGCTGAAGCTTTATCAGGATTGCATTTTCAATTGCTTTTTCATTGTGAAATGATAAATCCGAGGTAGTTTTGTTTTGTTGTTCGATTAGTTTCAATTCTTTCAGAACAATTGGTTCACCGTTTACAGTTGCAACAATATGAATAGTGTCATTTTCAGTATTAGAAAATGACACCAACGAACAAAGCAAGAAAGCAAGTATAAAAATCGGTTTTATCACATCTTTCTATTTAATTACAATTTTCCTTGATGCTGTTTTATTATCAGTACTTACCGATACAATATAAACTCCTTTTGTCAATACAGGTTTAGTATCAATCAAAATCTCATTTACCGGTTGATATTTTTTATTGAATAAGGTTTTACCATTCATAGTCGTTATTTTGACAGTAATGGTGTCGGTTATTTTTGAGTCATTAATGTTCACATGCAAAACGGTGGAATTCTGTTGACTTTGATAAACCGACACGAGAGGCAAATCAGCATTTAATTCAACAGAAGCTGTAATGCTGGGTGATTCATAAGCTCCGATATCCGGTTTTCCGGTTCCCAGTTTATTTCCCCAATAATCTTTTCCGCCATTATTGGGAATAAAAAGACCGGCGTTGATACACGGTGAACCGGCTTTTAATTTATATCCATCAACTGTATTTAATCCGATTCCACCACTA
>CAIYTJ010000246.1 GCA_903929065.1 uncultured Bacteroidales bacterium
GACGCTATCACCGCCACTCTCTTAAGAAGTTCAAGCGAGGATATGCCTTGTTGCTGTAATAATCACAGACAATCATCCTGGTTCCGGCATAGCAATAGCGTGAACATGATGTATGGGTCTTAAAAGCGCATTCACAGAGATAAGATTTCAGCCATGCACAGTGTTTGACCACATTATGCGCCATATAAAATGTCCAGATTTTTTCAATGTCCAAGCCGTTAAAGTCAAAACAGGCTCTGTCTCCTTGGCTGTAAAAACCTGAAAAGTAAATCTTAGGGGCATTAAAGCCATACTCTTTGAGTTTTTCCTGCCAGTAGTCTATTTCCGGTTCATGCCATTCATAGTCAACGTTTATGTTCTGGAAGTCGTTAATGACCTTGCGCTTTGCCTTTGTGGATAATTCTTGAAACTCGTACACGGTAATTTGTTTGATTCTCATGGTTTACCTCAGATTGATTTATGGATATGGGTTAATACGTTTTTAACACGGACAGTGAAGGAATATGCCAAGGATACTAAGGCATTGTCACCGGCAGTTCTTAGTACAGTTTCAAGAATTCCTATGATAGCCTCAAGCTCCTGCTTTGAACGTTCAGGCGGGAATACAACCTGCTTAATGATAAAAGTCTTGCCCTCATGGACAAGCGTAAATTCCTGCTCGTTATTGGTTGCTTTGAAGGCTTCATCTAGTATTTTCTCTTCAATGCCGTATAGCGTGTTCAGGGAATGATAAGCAAGCCAGAATTCGCCTGAAATAGTCTCGTAACTGCCTTTGCGTTTATCGTTTTTGATGATGATTAGATACATGGTTTTTCCTCAATTTGCTGGTTATACAAGGGTAATCTTTATAGCCGGATAAATGATATATTTGTACTGGGGATAAATAAAAAAAGGGGCTTGCGCCCCTGGGATTAATAGCCAAGCTGTTTTGCCACAGCCTGAATTTCAGTATGTAGTATCTTATGGCAGCCGACTTGCAGATATTGATTGCTGTTATCAATCACTGTCCATCTGTCGTCTATTTTCTCGCCTTTGACTGATTCCTGCTGTTGAAGCTTGCGCCAGAGCAATAGAGCCGATGCAAGCGGGATTTGAACGTTTTTAGATGTTTCAACTATATCGCCATTGACCCGCAGATAATCAAACCCGCATTCTGGAATACTGCGGGAAATATAATTCCCTGCAAAGTTTTTCCACTGTTTTAAATGGTCTTTCCATTCTTGTTTTCGGGCTTGTTCAGCGATTTTCTCGGCTTGCTTTTTCGCCTGAATGTATGCAAGCCGTTTTTCCGGTATTTTGAAATTATCAATAGCGTCTGATAGCTTGTCAAAGAGCTTTGCAAACGGTTTTGCATTGACCTCAAATTCTTTTGCATAATCAATAAATATTGATAGCCAATGTTTAGCCGTTTGTGCGTAATCCTCAGCCAATACCCTAGCCCTGACGGTTTTATTCAAAAACTCTTCAGCCCGTTGCAGATAATAGGTCAAATTCTGGATATTGTCAGTTGTTACAGTACAATTCCCGTACCCGCTTGTTGAAGTTGCTGCGGGAAATATTTTGTAATGATGCGGAATAGCTCTTCTGGTAATGGTCAAATGTTTTCCCGTGCTACTGGAGTATGTATTTTCAGTGAAAAGCACAACTCCGTATTTTACGATTTTAGCAATCTCAAAATGATGTCCATGACTAAAAATGGTTTTCCCTTCAAAAAACATCCTGCTGGCAGTGCCTGACGCTTGAACTTGATTAGCCCAGTAATGCGCTACTTCATCATGATTCTTTAATACTGTTCTCATTTTCGACTCCTTGTTTGTTTTGGGGTTCACTATTGTTTTCTAATGAACCCAGCCGCCTTTTATTCTTTTTTGCGTTTTTTAAGCACAAAAAATGGTATGGGCGGTACACAAGCAGTGAGTGACCACTAATGAAATATGTTCAGATTATGAGAGCGGGGGATTCAAAAAACGGGGGGCTTATCCAAAAGGAAATGAACAGGATTCATTCTATGGATGGGGGAATAAAGGATAATAAACAAGGGGGATTAAAAAACAATGCCACCAACTACATCGGAGGCAGTTGGTGGCATTAATCATTTTGATATAATCATCAATTTATCTTACAAATGTACTACGCCAATCGAAGCTAAACCTCCCATTGTAGTAAGTTTCCCTTAGCCAGTCCAAGTCTTGCTCCCAGTCGGCTATCGCCTGTTGAAGACATGGATTATTTTTCCTTTTGGCATTACAGGCAAAAGAGGCAATAGAGTCAGCCATTTTCTTGAGCCTCTCACCCGAGTTGGGCGTACCCCATTCATCCATATATTCAAGAGAAGTAACGTTATTTAATTTAGTTTTAAAAACTTTTGTTAGTATCCTGTGCCGTTCATTACGTTCTACTCCGGCATTTCCTACATGATAGCCATTATCATCAAAAACTCCTTTTGGAGGCAAGTCTATAATTACAGTACCACCTTGAGATGGAACAATATGAGTAGTTTTCCAGGTAAAAAAGCACTTATTAAGATATTCAAAGACTGGATGTCCTTCTGCAAATTCCATGAGAGCGTCTTCATCATCATATGGGTCTTTGCCTGCAAGTCGGCTTAAAAACATCTCTTGGGAATAAACAAATAAAGACTTGCCAATTCTAAGGTTAATCTGCTCATCAAGTATTGTCTGATTAAATTTCCTGCCTACAATAATAATATCTGCATTCGCTGTCGGGGCATTTAGATGTATTCCCTTTGATAAAAGGAAATCATTGAATTCACTTTCCTTATAAGGACAACTTCCAGTAGTTACAACGCTGATTCCTTGAAGTGGTTCTAAAATAATACGACATGCCATTTCCAATATCTTGTTCTTTATCCACTGTCCATGACAGGTGTTATGTGTTCTGCCACATTTACAACTGACTGTCAACTCTTTCCCTTTGGCAACATGTTCAGCCGCAATTCTCAACAGTTCATAGTTGAATTCTGCACTCTGTTCTTTGTCGCCATACTTCTTACTGTATTCCACATCCAGCTTAAAGATAGCTTCTTCTGGGCATGTGGCAATCAGTTCAGTGAAGTATTCTGGTTCGGGGAAGGTATCAAGTGTGATAAAGTCTACTGTTTCTTCGTCCAGGTCATCCTGAGTGTTTAACTTAATCATCTTCCACAGGCTACATGGTGTTGCCTCGTCGATTTGACGGGTTATATCGGGAGGTGTGAACTGTTTAATCGCCTTAGTTTTTGTGGATGTTGTGGCAATGTCTAATGGTTGGATTTCACGCTTGAATTGTTTTTGAAAATCTTCTTTCGTATTATTGTTTTGTTCCCAACCTACTCGAAAATCTGATTCATGTTTAATTTCTATCACGTCATTATTGGCAGGATATATCGTGCTATTAGTCTTAAGGGTATC
>CAIYTJ010000247.1 GCA_903929065.1 uncultured Bacteroidales bacterium
AAACCATCATTGCCAATTTGACCCTTGCCGCTGGTTCTCAAATATCCAAACGACTTAATCTTTGCTTTCATTTACACAATATTAATACAAAGTGTGTTTACATGTCAACACAGTTTCTAAGGAATGTGTGTGTCTTTTGTATTAACATATTGTATTTGTGTGCTTTATGTATTTTTAGGTAATTTTAGACGGTTGAAAGTTGGTGTTTTAAGTGAAATTCGCAAATTTAAGCGAAACAGAGCCATAATCAGCAACACTTGGCATGGTCAGGCGGAACTGCTGCCAGCAATTCACCTTTGACACGCTGGCTTGTCGGGACAATGATGCCGACCTATGATTGTGAACATGGCATGTCCGAAGTGTGGGGGACAATCAACCGAGTATGACGACAAGAAGTGGTCTTGTTTAAGATGCGGGAATAAATTTGTATATGAACCGACTCAGGCAAACCACACTCTGATTCAGAGCAATGTTAGTATTCAAGGACAAGCAACTTTTGAATTGGATGTCGCAAAATCAAAGCCACCAGTTCCAAAGCTGGTCAAAATGATTGATTATGACAAAAGTTATTTCGGAAATCAGATTGTTGATAAAAGCAATGAAATCAGCAATCGTAAAAAATTAAAGTATCCGTTTTACATTTTACAAGCTGTTTGCTTGTGCGCCTGCGTTCTATTTGCATTATTAGAAATAGTTTGTATTATTTCAATTGTGTTTTATTCAGATGGAACATCTAGCGCAATCAGTAACACATTTGTTCTTTTATTTCTATTTTCACTAATTGCAGCTTCAGTTTTACTATTCTTAAAGTTTAGAAAAAATGTAAATGAGCAAGATTTAATCATTAAGAACTACCAAGAAATAATTTATTCGTTGCAACAAGCAAATCTAGGTGATACTAAAATTGGTAATTATATTATATGTCCACATTGCGAAAATGAATTTGAATACATCCATCTAAACGCAATTCCACCAATAGACTCACTTAAACACTGCCTGAGTTGCGGACGACAATTCTTTACTAGTGGCCTTACTTCATATCCAATAATGCATAAATAAAATGAATCTGACGGTGCAGTCACATAGTTTTTAATTTTGTAATACTAAAGGCATTTGGATTTATTATGTATAACGAATTCCCAAATGTTGAAGTCGAAATGTGGCTGACTGAATTAATCCGTGAATATCCGATGGCTAGAGTCTTAGCCGACGTTCTTCCAAAATCCCCAAACTTTCACAATGCGGATTTTTTATTTGATTCAGAAAAAATTGTTGCAGAGTTAAAAATACTAACTGATGACAATACGGATAGTGCAAACAATATTGCCAAGCGAACCGAACTAATAAATCAGTTTTATAGTGATGGTATAATTCCATCAACAATTATAGATGAAAGCAATTGGTATTCACTGCCGTTAAGTGTTCAAACCCGTATTTCAGACATCTCAACTCGCTCAATTGCAAAGGCAGCACAGAAAGCAAACCGCCAAATTCGTGAAACCAGAGAAGAATTGGGGCTGAATAATTATTCGGGGATGCTAATTATTGTAAATAATGGAATGCGTTCAATCTCTCCAGCCGCAATTCAACTAAAACTTGCTAGATTAATGGAATGGCATTTTAGTGAGATTCATCATGTTATTTTTTTCACTTCTAATTTATTTATTCGATTAAAAGAAGTGGAGAGACCAGTGCTGGTATGGCTAAGTATGGACTGTCAAAAGGGTAGGAAGATTGATGAACGATTTGCGGTCAATTTACATAAGCTTTGGATGAGCATGGTTAGCCGAAAAACAGGAATTCCGAGCAATGCTAAGGAGATTACTGACATGGAAGACTTCTGGAAAGCCCAACATAAATAACATACCCGTCACCTGCAAAGGCAACGGGTATTAAAACGAAGAATCTAAATCAGGCTTTGACGAAATAAACTCGGTCTTTCCGTTTACCAGTTGAGTCCAGCTTCTTTTCCTTAATCAATGTATCCAATTTGATTTGCTGGCTGGATACCTTGTCTTTGCCAAACTTCTTATACAGTTCAATCATTTTTTCAGATGTGATTAAACTCTTATGTGATATTTTGCGGTTTCCAATAACATCCAAAATGGTTTTTTCTAGCTCTTCACCGGCAACTTTGCCAGCCCCAGTTGATGTAGATTTTTTGCCCGTTATCCGTTCAATGTCGGCATCAATAGATTTCAATTCGGCAGCAAGTGATTTTCTTTTTTTCCGTAAATCAGTCAAAGCTCCCTTTTCAATTTCCTTTGCCCTCTTATCAGCATCATCCCGAATCTTTTGAGCGGATTCCAAGATGTCTGTTACGTTATTCTTTTCGGTTGTCTTTGCCATAGATTGTATTTATTAATTGTTAATATTGTGAACGGCCTATTTTTATTATAATACAATAATAATGTCAATTGATATTGATAACAATCGCATTCTGGCAAAAAAATATTCCCGCTATCATAACGGGGATATTTACATATGAAACCAACACTTTCACCTTATACGTTTTTGATTCAGTCCTTTCTTTAAATCAAACGGTTAATTGTTGGTGAACCGCCACCTCCCCGCTGGCGTGATTCACCCCTACGAACGGCACAGCACCTAAATCGTCCCAAAGTGCGCCAAATCGAGTTTTAGGAGGTTGGCTGGCGGTTCTGACGGGATACCGAACTGGCAGGAACGGGTGGATTTTGGAAGTGCTATGGATGGAAAGGCTCAATCCGGCCCGCCAGTCGGCAAATTAAACGGAAACCACCATTTTGATGCGTTTCCGCACCTCACGCCAGAAATCCGAAACTTTCATTCCGTTTTCCAGAATTATTTCGGAGATGACGCCCGATGCGATTCTGTGAATCATAATCTCGCTGATGGTTGGGATTTGATTCGGGTCGTTAAGTTGGCATTTCAAATCGGCAATCAGTTTTCCCAACTCAACATTTTGCTCGGCTACCGATTCACCGCCGTTGCTTAGGGTTTGAAAATTCAACTTCCAACCCCTTGGGAGATTTTTGCCGGCAAATTCCAAATCGGATTCCGCATTCGGCAGTGACAGGATGGTCTTGGCCCGTGATATACGTCGCTTCAATTCGTAAATATCAAAGGCATTTGATGCAACCTCCTCACGAATTCCAGAGTCATAAAATAATTGTTGAATGCAATAACGGAAAACCGCTTTTGTCGTGATGTCCTCATTATTTTTCATACAAAGCCTTTCGCATATTGTTACGGATGCGGTTTGCCTCCTCTTGAATGTGTGGAAAGCAATATGTTACCCATAAAGCATCTGCATGAGCACGACTAGCCGCTTCCAAATCGTCCTTAAGCTCTTGAATTAGTGTATCAATTTCGTCAATGGTAATACCATCGGAAATCACTTCATTTTTATTGCAGTTTGTATCCATGCAAATAAATATCCGATGAATTGTAAAATCAATTAAATTTTGAACGGATAGTTGATGTTATTTATTTCCAATGATGATTGATACATAAATCGAGTATTTATGTCCTGATTTAAGTAATTACAAATACTTTTTAAAACAGATTTGCTACCGTGTGTGTTTTTATGAATATATCACATCATTGATATAAAAAGTTTTTTATGCATCTGGTTTCTGATATAATGCTGTTAGTGTTGGAGGATTGCATTTTGTTTTAACATTCTGAGTCTTACGACATATTTATAACAAAGGCTCAATTGATTGCGGAAAACAAAACAATTTACCGATAGAACCTAGTAGCAGGAAAACTCTTGAGCCAGTTGGTATGACCACCATTAAACGACACTGCTAGGTTCTATTGATAATAAAAAAAGGCTCAAGAGCAATATGGTAAAAGGAAATAAATCAAAACTAGAATGTCTATTGATAGACAATAAAATAATAAACCTCAATTGTGATTGGAACATGAAATCGGTTCTTGGATATATTCAATTCCGATTAAACTTGAAGAAATTTGATTGGACGTTCTGTCAGGCAGACGTTGTAAGACAATTAGGATTAGACAAGTCAATGGTAAGCCGCATTTTCAAGTGTCTAATTTTAGCTAATGTATTGAAATACGAATGCAGCGTTATCAAGCGGCATTTAGAATTAAAAAAATATTCTATCAATGTAGAATCTTTCAATGCTTACATTTCACAGTCTCACAGTGAGAGCGTGACAGTCTCAGGCTGCAACAGTGACAGTCTCACAGTGAGAGTGTCACAATCTCAGGATGAGACATATAATAAAGATACAAAACAAATATTTGAAAACAATGATAATGAAAAGAAAGAAGCGGTGTCACCAGCAATTATAGGTAAGCCACTTCCAGTAAATTGTTTGATTCTTAATGAAGCAATATCAACTTCTATTACTTCATGTGTAAATTCTAATCCAGAGACAATTATTTTGAACAAAGCAATTGAATCAAAACAAACAGATTCAAATATAAAGAAAACACCTAAAGAAGAACATGAGGAATGGTATAAGTCTTTTAATGTAACTCCACCTCCGTTTTTCGATGTTACAGATAAATCAATTGCAAATATAGCCTTGGCTAAATCTTGCACTGAAAACAGTGAGGTTGTTGTTAATCCAGAAGATGTAATCCAATATATTCTGGATAATGAATCTTTGTTTGATTCTGATGTAATAGACCATTTCTATTTTAAGCGATTTGAAAGAAATAACAGCGGCTTAGTTGTTTGATTAATATTTCAACTGGCTTAGACTTATTGTTGCATTTACCATTATGGATTGTTTATAAACGCCTATCGGCTATAAACAATCTGATTCAACTACTCAAAAATCTACATGCTCACAGCTATAGATTACATGATTTCAACTTTGGCAGTGCCAAGTTTGAACTTTGTAGATATAAAAGGAATTTTCCAGCAACCTTTGATTCCAATGGTCTTAATTGTCAACTTGGCTTCCAGCCATAAACCCCCCTCGTTCCGCCGTCCCCCCTTAATCATATTTTAATGCAATAACATATTGATATTCGCATTAAGCTTTAGAAAACATCAAATCATACCACCCTACATAAAAAACTCGAAATATAATATTCCTACATATCAAGGAATGGATTACAGGAAGTGTCTTTGGAAGATGAATGATGGAAAATCACATATTATCATTTATATTTTTTAATGGAAAAAGTGAGGTCGCATTGAAAAGCGGTCGGGGCACTGCCCCCCGAAGAAAGATTGTTTACCATCAGAAGCACCCCTATGCCGCCGCCGTTTTGGTGGCAGGCACTTCTGGTTTTATTATATTGTGCGGCATTATTTTCCAAAACTTTTCAACTTCAGATTTTGTGATAGTCCCCTTGTAAAATTTGTCAATAACACTTGGACTATTGCCCATTGTTTTACGCAAAGCCTCCATGCTTGAATATTTTGCATAATGCATTGTGCAAAATGTATGACGCATACCATCTTGTATCCAGTCGAAATTAATATTATTAGTAGCTGCTTCAGCAAGTTTACGTTGGTTAACTGGTATCAACGGTTTTTTATTATCAGCATAATTCAACCATTTGACCAAGTTGTCTTCTATTGTAAACAATCTTGGCTTTTTTGTCTTAGTGATGTTGGCAGTCAGTGCAATTTCATTTGCATTTAATAAAACATTATCCCAAGTCATTCGTTTTGCTTCGTCCGGCCTGACACCAGCAAACAGGCAAATTGCATAATATGACATTACAGGCGTATCTTTTACAGCAGTCATTATGGATACGCATTGTTCAACCGTAAAAAACTTAGGAGTTTCATTCACAACATTAATTTCAATACCCTTAGTCGGATTTATAATTGTTATATGCTGTTTGTAAATTGCCCAGTTAAAGAATTGAGAAAGGAGATTTAATTTGTTTTTTCTTGTCTGGTTAGAAACATCCTTTTTTTTGATATATTGCTCAACGTAAGTTCTATCAATTTCAGCAATTCTCATTGTTCCAAAATCTCGCTTGAAAGCATTTGCATTTACACGAATTGCTTTAAGACTTCTTGGGCGTAATGGCTTCAGTGGATTGGTAATTTTATCATCTACCCAACAGGATAAAAGTTCAGCCGCATATGGAGTTTCCATCTTGGCCTTTTCGGATGCGAAATGCTTCAACGCCAAATCTATCGCATCTTCCACGGTCTTGCCAAACACGGCAAGTTGACCAGACCAAACTTTAATCCGTGCATCCGTGCCTATGGCGGATATTCCGTTCAGGCCAGTTTTAGAAACCTGCTCGGCAATTCCGTTTGCAAATTCTTTGGCTTCTTGGACTGTTGTAAAATTCCTCGTTTTGACTCCCACATAATGCTTGCGCCTCAAATCCACCCGGTAGTATGGTTTACCGTGTTTGGTGTATTGGCGAATTGGCGGATATGAAGTGCGGATTGGTTTTTTGGTGTTTTGCACTGCTTGGTAGAATAGTGGTAGAATGCCGAAACGTCAAAAAATTAAAATAACACATTCCGACCAATAGACTCAATGGTTTTGCGGGCGTAGTTCAATGGTAGAACGGCAGTTTTCCAAACTGCACACGAGGGTTCGATTCCCTTCGCCCGCTCCAATGTTTGCAAGGGTTTCGTAAGGTTAGCCGGTTTTTGCATCAGTTTTGCATCAGCGCGGAGCTTTCCGCCGCCTGACAGCCTTTCGCGCTTTCGACCTTTCCCCGCCGTTCCTTTTCTTTCCCGTCAGCGCGGACTTGGAAAATATTTTCAAGCCCAAATCGTAACTTCTCGTTGCGGAAACACCAACGCCCCATAAAACTAGATATGGACATTGGTGTTTCTTCCAAGGAAAGAAAACCGGTTGCGACCGTGACGGTCGGATCGGTTGCCATATCCATTTACGCCGCGCCGGTCACGGTCAGGGCGGCGGCCAACGGTGACGCGGCCAGCGCCACGGTCAAGACTTACGAATCTTTCCAAGTCGCGCACTACGAAGGCGCACGCCGAATTTTGCAGCGGCGCAACACGCTGGACAAGGCCAAGGCGCTTGCCAAGGAAATCGCCAACCGCTTGAGCCGCGACGGTGCCCGCGCCCAATACCTCACGGAGAAAGACCGGCGCGTGCTGATTCTGGCGCAGACCACCACCGCGCCGCTGGGCTTGGAGGTGGACGAAGTTTGCCGCCGATATGCCGAGTTTCAGGCGCGGCTTACGACCGGCACGCTGGACGAGGCCGTCAGCTTCTACCTTGCCCACGGGCAGCGCGTCCGCCACGGCGCGACCATCGAAAGCGTTTACGGCGAATACTTGGAACACCTCGTCAAGCGCGGCGTCGGCCATTACCACCTGCGCGACGTGAAGCGCTACGTTGGCAATTTTGTCGCCGCCTTCCCCGGTTTGATCAGCGCCATCCAGACGACGGCGATTGACGCTTACCTGTCACGGCTTGGCGGCAGTGCCCGCAACAAGAACAACCACCGGCACGGCATCATTGCCTTTTGTAACTTCGCCCAGGAGAAAGGATTTTTGCCGCACGGCATTATCCACGCCGCCGCCGCCACGACAGACTACCGCGACGCGCGCACGCAGATTACATCCGAACAACAGGCGATTGATTTGCTCCAGCCCACCGACATTTATTCGCCGGAGGAAATGCGGAAGATTCTGGCCGCAGCCGATGACAGTCTCCGCGCCACGCTGGAGATCAAAGCGTTCAGCGGCGTGCGCACGGAGGAAATTGTCCGCCTGTGGTGGGTGATGGTGGCCGAGGCCGAAGGTTGCTTGAAGGTGCCCGACGCCGTTGGAAAAATTTCCGCGCGGCGCGTGCCGTTGCTGCCCAATCTGCAAACGCGGCTGGCGAAATACTCCGCCGAGTTGAAACGCGAACGGATTTCGGCGGACTTGCCCAGCGCTAATTCGCTGACGCGCGCTTGGGCGCGCATCGCCGCAAACGCCGGCGTGCCTTACAAGCGCAATGCGTTCAGAAATTCTTACATCACATACAGGTTGATTCTCACGGACGACATTTCCAAGGTGGCCGAGGAGTGCGGCACCAGCGCGAAGATGATCCGGAAAAATTATCAGTCGCGGGCGCACATTTCCCGCGCCACCGCCGAGGAGTGGTTTGCGCTATGAAGCCAACTCCGCACCAATGGGAAAAGCACTTTCAACCGAAAATAAAAAAAGCACTACAATTTTATTGATGAGTAATTCGTTCGGAAAAATTGAGTCGGAATCGTCCCATGTTACAGCGGACAAGCGCGGCTTAGCGGAGCGTTACATGGTTGGCATTCGCACGATAGAGGAATGGCACGGCATCGGAATCATTCACGGCACGCGCCAAGGCAAACGGATTTTTTTTGATGTCGGCGATTGTGACCGCCGCTTGCTGCAATTCAGAAACCAGAAGGAGCTTTATGGAAACAACTAATCAGAGAGGAACGGATCGGCGCTTCGCCGACAAACGAACTCTGGCCGAACGCTACGGCGTCAGCTCGCGAACAATTTCTAACTGGATGAGCGCGGGCTTGCTCGCGTTTTTCAAAATCAAGCGTGTCGTGCGCTTCGACATTCCCGCGTGTGATGCCGCGTTGCGACAACACGGCTTCATCAACAATTTTTGAAATTTATGGAAATCGAAATCCCAAATCAAACCGGGTTTCCGCCGGAAGGCGTGAAACGAAACAACGAACAACCTCTTCCTGCCAAGGCTGTGCCGAAACCGGAAGTCACGATCACAAATCCAATCGTCAAAGCTCAAATGCCCAGCCCGAAGCCACCGAGCTTGGCGGTAGCCGACGCGGTGGACAAGTGGGTCAAAGCTCACAAGTTGATTCAGAATCCATCACAGCCGGGCATGGTCGAGCTTTCGACCGAGCACCGACATTATTGCGTTGACCAAATTGATTTGCTGCGGCCAACGGTCTATGACGGCGCAGCCGCCATCATCTTCCGTTATCAAGATCGCACCACCGGTCAGGTTCAGGTCGTCATCATCAAGCTGGATCGCCGCGACCATGCGATTCCGTTGGCTCGCGCGATTGCTTGGCGACGGATTCAACTCTTTCCTTACGGTCAGTTCATTCAGGGCACGGACAGCGATTTGACCGATTGCGTGCCGTTCAATCCCGGCCAGTGTGTTGATCATTATTTCCGACAGCGCTGGCTTGCAGCGGCCAAGGCTCGACTCGCCGCCGACCAAGCCGCGATTGCCGCGTCGCTCGAAACGGCCAATAAGCGGGCGCAAGAGTTAAGCGAGCGCATCGAAATCGAGGAACGCCGTTTCAATTCGACGATGGCAACTTTGGTCGAAACCGAAACACAGGTGAAACAAACCCACGACCGCGCGGAATTTCTCAACCGCATGGTTTATTGGCTCACCGGTTTTTTCATCATCATTATCATCATCATCATCGTGGTGCATCGCCTATG
>CAIYTJ010000248.1 GCA_903929065.1 uncultured Bacteroidales bacterium
AATATGAATTATTTCATTAATTAAAGCGAATTTGTAGATATAAATGCTACAACTATATAAAAAAACTGCCTCAAAAATTAATTTGAGGCAGTTCCTGATTATGATTAAATGTATCTATTTAAGGTTGATTTCTTCGTATGTTACGATAAACTCAACTCTTCTGTTTTTTGCTCTTCCGGAAGCCGTTTTATTATCTGCAATCGGGTAAGTATCGCCATAACCTGTTGAAGTAATTCGTTTTTCATCAACACCTTTTCTGACGAAATATTTCTTAACGGCAGCAGCACGTTTTTCAGAAAGTTTTTTATTCGTTTCCGAACTTCCAACATTATCGGTAAAGCCTCTGATTTCAATCAAATAGGTAGGATTGAATTTCAATACATCAACAATCTGGTCAAGAATAATATGTGAATGCGGTAATATATGATCATTCCCGGATTCGAACTGAATTCCCTGGAATGCTTTCTGGAACAACGAGCTAAGTTCTTTATTCACCACCGGTTTGATTTCCTTTTTCATTTCAGGTTTGACCACAGGTTTAGGTTCCGGTTTGACTTCGGGTTTCACAACAGGTTTTACTTCCGGCTTAACCACAGGACAACCATCTTTATCCACTTTTACACCGTGAGGAGTATCAGGACATTTATCCAGATAATCCGGTATGCCGTCATGATCGGTATCCAATGGACAACCTACAGAATCTACTTTCATTCCGGTTGGTGTATTTGGACATTTATCTTTATAATCAGGTACTCCATCACCGTCAGAATCAATCGGACAACCGTTTTTGTCAACTTTTACTTTTGCAGGTGTATCAGGGCATTTGTCCAGATAATCCGGAACGCCATCACCATCTGAATCAATCGGGCATCCTTTTTTATCCACTTTGACACCTTTAGGAGTATTCGGGCATTTGTCTAAATAATCCGGAACACCATCACCATCCGAATCAACCGGACAACCGTTCTTATCTACTTTCACTCCTCGAGGTGTGTCAGGACATTTATCCCGTTTGTCCGGTACGCCATCGTGATCGGAATCTTTGCGGTAATCGAATACAAAATTAATTCCGACTGCAAAATTTAACCCTTTGCTTATATAAGGAACTGAAGGTATTTTATTCCCCGAACTTGAGGTAAAGCTTGGAGCATAATACAATGGTATATAATCGGCAGATAAAAACCAGTTTACAAATCCTGTCCTCAAACCCAGACCGGCACCAATATTACTAAACTGACCGTTGAGAATGGAGTAGGAGAGCGAGGCATTCAGCCAATTCGCAGGACGAGCGTTGACAGAGGCTGTCAATTCTTCCGAATAATCTTCATTATATTTTATTGTCCTGGAAAGTAAGCCCAAACTTAATTTGTTATCCAAAAAACCATATTCTACGCCGATATTCAGTTTCGGGCTGGGATAGGTGGTATACGATTTTGAAGTTTGTGAAGAAGTAGGAGATTTTTGGATTGCATTTAAAACAGAATCGGTTAAGTTCTGAATATTAATGGCTGAATTTAAATTGAAAGAACCGAAGCCATTAAATGTATAATCAATATTATAATTTACATTTTTCATATTGCTTGTCCAGCTTATTAATCCTAAATCAGTAAGTGCAGCCGAAAAGGCCAGATTTTCAATAGGTTTATACATAAAACCAAAATCAATCCCGCCACCAAGGCCAACCGGCTTTAACCAGCTGCGCAAAGTTGCCGGTAAACTGTAGCCTATAGACTGAAAATTATTACCAATATTGATATCGCCTATACTGGCAACATTAATTGTTCCCTGACCATTAATAACCCACTGGTCGATTCCTGCATTCAATCCTATATTTTGATTGACAGTAGAGATATTTGCAGAACCCCAAAGCAATTTTAATTTTCCACCGATTGAAAATTTATCGCTCATTTTTCTTGAATATCCTATTCCTGCTTCTGTATAAATGCTTGCATCTAATCCTAAACTGCTGAAATCAAAGGTATTGTTGTATAATTCGGGTGTGCCGAATAATGCAAACTTCATCAAATCCTTTGGGATTCCAACATGAGCATCTATTTTTTCGCTTACTGATAAACTCCAGTATGACTTGCCTGTTCTGAAACCAACGTCTAATAAATTGATATTCGCATTTGTATTAAAAAAAGTAGTTGGATTCAACGCATTATACAAATTCAGCTTATTACCACCTTCATCAAAAAAGAAAATGGTTTGATTATTTTGTTTGTAAATGACATCTTTTAATGTAACCGAATTGTTTCCAATACCGAATTGGGTGTAACCGAGTAAAGGCAGACCAAAATAAAAATCTTTTAATGGCTGGAAAGATGGATTCAAATAATTTCTCACGGGAACATTTTCCATGAAATACATGGTGTTTACCTGCTGAGAATATGCCTGAAAGGAAGAAACTAATATACTGAATAATATAAGAATTTTACCAATATAAATTTTTCTCATGCTCATCTATTTAATTGGATTTTTGGATATTAACCGTGGTGTTTGGCTTTAAAAGCACCCCTAATTTCACACCAAAACTGTTTTTAGTAGTGAAATGAACCGGGTTTGCCACTCCATTCACAATTTCGCTGGCAAGTTGCAATTTGAGAATAATAAAACTGGTTTTTTTCAAATCTTCAATAGTTTTCTTATTCACACCAATCATAATAGTTTGCGAATTGACAACACCTGCTTTAACACTACCATCAGCATTTACCTCAGGTGCATTTATTATAAACTGACTGAACATATTACCGGTCGTAGTTTCGTCATTTATTTTTGTGATTGTACTTGCAATGGTATCATTAGGTGCATTTGATTTCCAGTAGGTCATTCTGTAAAAAGCTTTCACCGGAATCTCATTGGCAAACCTTAAAACCAGAACAGCGGAGTCAACACCATCGAGAATGGTTCCCAGCGTTTGAGAAACATTAAAAATGGTATCAGTTCCAACATAATTGCTTCCGCCTTTAAATCCCATTTTCATGCGCATATTTACATTGAAATTAATTCTACTGTCGGCGGAAACAAAGTTTTGAGTGCGGGTTGGCTGGTCGTTATTTAATATTGAATATTTAAAATCGATAATGTTTGGGTAGGGCTTGGAATCAAATAACTGATTAGTTTCACCATTTGTATTATTCAACTGTGCAAAATCTTTGTTTGTCCATTGTCCTAATACGGTCGGACCGTTCATAAATTCGCTTTTCGAATTTGAGGTATGGTTGTTAAACCATGCGGAATACGTTTTGGTCGGATTTGAACTATTATACAAATTCAGATAGTTCAGATTAAACGATAAGTCAGCTCCAATGTTGGTGGACACATTCACATCGACTGTCGGATTGTCAAATCGTAAGAATGCATTAGGTAAATAATTACCAAGATCAAAGGGTAAAACAAGTTCCTTTGTATTATTAACTTCCATTTTGAAAAGTCCCCAGGCAGCATTAAAATCAATCTTTGTAAAAGTAAGATTGAGGAAGATTTTTGTATTGGGACCAACTGTCACAGGAAAACTTTGCGGTTTGATAAAAACATTTATTGTAAATGGTATCGTTTTGCTTCCTGCAGGTAAAATGGAATAACTACCTACTGAAATCTTGCCGGGAATACCATAACCTGAAGGAATGAAAGATGGATTTAAACCGCTGTCAAATTTTAATTTATCATTTGGAAATATAAATTCTACGGTAAAA
>CAIYTJ010000249.1 GCA_903929065.1 uncultured Bacteroidales bacterium
AGCAATTTGTAATTTTGTCGTATAAATACCACAATTGGATGGACGATTTTGCTGTTGAATTAGAAAAAATTGAGTTGTTGATTTTCACATACATGATGCGGGTCAGCTTTAAAACCGCTTCGCTATCCTGATTTCCAACGGCATCGAAAACACAGTGATTTACAGCCAACGAACCTCCAATGGTCGATTCATCGTAACCGCCACGGTAATAATTCAATGCATAATCTGTAAAATTGGAAAAAACGGTATTATTGAAAATAACAGTTTCGGCATTGTACTTGCCGTCTTCCTTTTCCTCGGCAAGATTGAAACCACGGTATGAATCGCGTAAAACCGAGTTTGAAATGACTATGGAATCGGCCATGGTGCAATACCAACAATTGAAAATAGAACCACCTTTAGCGCTGAAATCTAAAATTTCGCAATTGTCAATAAACAACGAATAACCCAGTGCGTGAGGAGCTGTTACGAAAGCAAATTTCGGTGTCACGGCATTTTTATTGTCACCTTCGCCATCAATTTTCAATCCTTTGACCCGAAGAGCGGCACCTGAATTAATTTCGAACAATGGCTCATCTGCGTTGGTTGATTGCATTTTAATGACCGGTTTTGTTTTCAGTTTGGATGAAGAACGAATAGTTAAATTATTAGTAATTTGAATTTTCTTTGTCAAGATATGAACGCCAGAATCAAGCATCAAAATATCACCCACATTTGCTTTGTTGACAGCTTCGTACAAGTTATTAGTTCCGGGTTTTACTTTGATGGTTTTTCCTTTTAAAGATTCCTTTTTCGTCAAAACTGAATCCGGTTTAAACCATGTTGGTCCGCAATTTTTTGGATTGGCAATATCAATTTTTGTTTTTTCGTTTGGAATTTGCAAAGCGCCTACGACCGGATTTTTGCGCTCAACACCTAAAATATCCATTTTCACAAATTGGTTTTTTTCGGCAGGTGTTTGAGTATAAACCAATTCAACGCCGGAAATGGTTGATTTTAAAATTTCTCCGAAAACTGCACCATTATCTTTTGTCGCACCGTTTTTGTTGATCATTAGGTTGTTGGCAAATGTAAAACCGTCAGTTTTATCATAACTTTTTATCAACTCAGTAGCATTCGGGCAATAAACCAAATTGTCTTTAACAGTAACATTTTGTGGTGCTACAATTCGGTTACGCTCACTTACACCAACACATAAATTCCATGGTAACGAGCAATCATAATAGGTATTATTGGCAAAAAGTACATTTTTCACAGGCGCGTAACCACTTGCCGGCGAATTCGGTATGCCATTCATAATAGTCAGCGGCGAACGGAATTCATCTCCTCTTAGTTTGTAGAAATAATTGTTGAAAATTTTATGACCTTCGTTGATAATGCGGATTCCGCCTGTAAATGGTTTGCCATTGCCAATAAACCAGTTTCCGGAAACGGTGGCACGATTGCCATGGCGAAGGACTAAGCTTCCTTCCGATTCAAAAAAGGTATTGTTAATGAACTTGTTATCGCACGATTTATTGGAAATAATTTCCACTTCACCATTGCAATGTTCGAAGTAATTTTCCTGAACGGTTGATTCTGAACTGAATGTACATACTTCACTAGTTCCTATGCGGATGGATTCTCCACCATTAGACCCGAGCCGGGGGCGTGGTCCAAAATAATTTCGGTAGATTAAGTGATGGTTATGAATGCTGTTAGAATCATTTGGGCATACAATTAAAGTTGTGCCAATGTTGGTTTTTCCTCCAAAATAGCAATACTCAACGGTGTTATTTTTCCCCCACAAAGCTACCCAGTTATCTTCGGTTTCACGGGTGGGTTGATTGAACTTTTCAACAACACAATTAGAAACAACACAATTATAGGCATAATCTTTTTCAGAAGTTTTAAAATCTATCAAAGTCCTTCCGGGTGTTGAACCATTAATAAATTTTAAACCGGAAACGTGAAGCCAGCTTCCTGAAATTGATAAGTTTGATTTACCTTCAATCAATACTTCTCCTGATGTTTCGGCTTTCAAATAAATATATTTTCCTTTTTTCCCATTGGCTTTAAAAACAAGTTGAACATCCTTCCAAACTCCATTAGCCATAATGATTTCATCACCCGGCAAAGCAGATTTCATGAATAGATTATAATCAGTTATGTTACTTACCTTGAGAACTCTTGCCGATGCCAAAGTAATGGAAAGAAAGATGATGATTAGGACAAGAAATAAACGTGTTTTCATTTTTTGTAGTGTAAAAATTACGATGTAAAAAATAAGCTTATCTTATTTGAAGACAAGATTGAAAATTAAATTCCACTGTCGGATTTTACTCTAACAGTGGAACTTTTCAAAGAAATTATTTAATTATGGCAGCAACAAACTTTTGTTTAGCAACCGTGAGTGCGTAATTTGAGGCTTTTACACTTCCGTCGGTTGTCAAAGGATTATCCCTTGATGATGAGGCAGTTGTAATAGCTGAGGTGAAAGTTGTTTTAGAAGCTTGTGGCACCTGACCACTTGCAGTTCCTACAGCTATTGTAGCATTATAGGCTATTGCAGCTGTTATTGAATCATTTAACGCTCTGCGGTCAGAGACATTTGCAACAAAAGCAGTTCTTGGAGCTACCAAGTTATTCATTGCTGTTACAGCTTGTGCATAAGTCAAAGCACTAGGTGCAGAGAATAAAGTTGAATCCGTTCTTAAAACAGTCAAATAATTTGTTTTAATTGTTGGCAAATACTGATTTATGTCATATCCAACTACACTTTTATTTACAATTACGAGTTGAGCAGCTACATAATTAGTTGAATTTGTAATAAATGTAGTGAGATCTGGCATTATTGCAGCCTTGAAAGCGGCCTTTGCCGTTTTTAATGCATCCAATGCGGCAAGAACCTGACGGTCAATCGTTGTAATCAAATCGCGCGTTCCAATAGCAAGTGCAATAGCATTGCTAAACTGTGTTTTGTCATATTGTAAAACATTACCGGCAGCACTTCCAACTATGATTGTATTGTTATAGTTTGTGGCAGAAACAATTGAATCATTCAGTTCTCGTAAATCAGCAATATTTAATTTTGCACGAAACGTTTTCCCCGGAACGGCAAGAGAGCTGTTTCCGGCTACAATCTGTGCAATTGTAACGCCTGGTGTAAAAATTATTGTAGAGTCAGCCTTCAAAGCAGCAACATAACTTGCTTTGTATGCAGCAAAAGAAGCTGTGCTTGCAACTGCAAAATCACCTTTTTTATAGCTGACTTTACAACTGTCAACAAAAAGTTTTTCAGCTTTAACGAATTTCCCAAACTGGTCAATATATTGATCTAATGTTTTTGGAGTAACGACAATTGGTTCATCCACAGTACATGAGCTTAAACCAAACCCCATTAAAACAATAAGAAGGAATATTTTTTCTATATATTTCATAATTTATTTTTTTAGAGGATTAATAATTTGGATTTTGAGGAATAACCAAATCGTTATTTGTATCAATTTCCTGTTGAGGAATTGGTAATAATAAGCGATATGAATTAAAGAAATTTGCTGTTGGTGGGATAATTGGATAAAATTTTGAATAAAGAACTGTCCAGTCTGTAGTAAAGACAGCTGTTTTCAAAATATTAATCGCTTTTTCAGGATCACCATAGGATGTATTCATGCGCAATAAATCGAACCAACGTTGATCTTCAAAAGCGAGCTCCAGGCGTCTTTCATTGTAGACAGCATCCAACGCTTCAGTTTTTGAACCAAAAGGAGTTGTATAAGTTGGAACTCCGGCTCTGGTGCGAATAGCATTAACATCTGCACGAGCATCATCCGGATTTGCTCCCTGTGCCAAAATCTCAGCATGCAATAATTGAATGTCAGCATAACGAATCACAATCCAGTCGTTTTCACCCTGCAGAGCCTGAGTCATGTTAGCATCTATAAACTTTGAAACATAATTCACATTCGTTGTGCCTTTTAACCATGTCCGGAAAGTAGCATCAATACGAGTATCAGTAGGATTAGCTTTGAAAAACGCCATCATTTCCGGAGTTGGATTGTTGTTGCCAAGCGGTGTTCCAACTTTCAGAAATAAGTTAGCTGAACCATCAGGTGCAAATGTTCCCCAGAACGGAGAACCAATTCCTTGTGCACCACCTTTGTATCGAACAGCAAAAATAATTTCCTTGTTCATCTCATTAGCAATATTGAATATGTTTGCAAATGCACTTGGCATTGTTCCTTTATCAGTTAGAAGTCCATAACCAGGCGCAGCCATAACTTCTTCAATTAATCCTTTTGCCAATGCCAGATTTGCATCCCCACCCAAAGTCATATAAACTTTTGCCAGCATTCCTTTAGCAGCCCATTTGGTTACTCTGCCTATGTCATTAGTTGAATAAGAGGCAGGAAGTTGATTCGCAGCTTTTGTTAAATCAGGTATAATGATGTCATTATAAATTTCAGCAACTGGTCTGCGGGTCAATGTTTTAGCTTCAACCTGATCAATAACTTTAGTGACTTTAAACATGTCACCCCAAAGTGTTACCAGTTGGAAATAATGAAATCCCCGCATAAATGATAATTCGCCTTCGTATTGCGCACGGTCAGTTTCGACAGGTACATAAGTTTGACCAGGGGCAACTGCAGGCAAAATAGCGTTAATGTTCATGATATTCTGGAAATATACATACCAGTAACTGTAAAGCAACGGCTCACTTGGTGATGTGCGAAAAAACTTTATATCGCAAAGATCCACACGTTCCCCACTACCGGTTCCGGTTGAAGCGACACAACTGTTATCACTTCTGTTTTCAGTAAATTTCCATTCAGAATTCATGATATTCGCCATGCCGGCGTAACAACCAACAACACCATCATTAACGCGTTCTTTCGTTGTAAAAAAGTTTACCTGAGTCAATTTTGACTCAGGTTTGTCAATGATAAGATCTTCGCAGGCAGTGAAAGCCATTAAAGAAAACATTGCAATTAAGATTCCTATTTTATTTTTCATTTTTCATTTTATTTTAAACCGATTAATCGAATCAGAAAACCGGAAGTAAATAGCTAAATTAAATTTTTACAATTAAAAGTTAATGTCAACACCAAGTGTATAAGTCCTGTTCAATGGAAACGATCCGCGTTGATATCCATCAACCAACGGGAAAGCGCTGGAATATGGACCTGTATTCATACGTGCTTCAGGATTTATTCCTGTATAACCTTTACCCATTATATAGAACAGGTTTGACGCCGAACAATAAACCCTGAATTGGCTTAAACCAATAGCTTTTACAATTCTCTCAGGAATTTTGTATCCGAAAGTAAAATCACGCATAGCACAATAAGAAGCATCTTTCATAACATAATCAGTCAATTCCAAATCACCTCCTGAGGTAGTTTTATCATAAGTAGTTTTTCCATCGCCCGGGTATGAAGGACTTACCCAACGATTTGCAGTATAAGCTTTATTTATACGAAGTGATTCATTGTAGTTATAATTACCATCTATAAGTTTTCCTCCTTGTACACCCTGAATCAAAAAGCTTAAATCAAAACCAGTAAATGTAAATGTGTTGGTAATACCATATGTGAAATCAGGAAATGGAGTGCCAAGGATTACTCTGTCAAGCGGATCAATTGCATTATCACCATTGGTATTCACTACTTTTAATCCACCAACAAGAGGAGCAAATTTTGTATAATTGAATGGGACTCCGTTTTTATCAGTTACTGCTTTTGCTGCAGCTACTTCGGCGAAAGAAGACCAAACACCATCGCTTTTGTAGCCAAAATATTGAATGGACGGTTGACCTACAATGGCACGATAAACTTCACTACGTTCTCCAAAGTTGTCCTGGTACGAGCGACCACCATAATCAAGAAGCGTGTTTTTATTCGTTGATAGATTAGCATTGGTTTTCCATGTGAAACCTTTTGAATCAATATTGGTTGTTGTAAGTTCAAATTCAAGTCCCTGATTGTTCACTTTCCCGATATTGTTCCAAAAAGTTTTATGACCAGTGATGTACATCGAAGGCTGTTGGAGTAATAATTGTATGGTATTTGAATTATAATAATTTAGGGTTATACTCAATCGATTATTAAAAAGACCTAAATCCAAACCATAATTTCCTTCAGCAGTCTGTTCCCAGGTTATATTTTCATTACCAAGAAAATCATCGCTTGAAGCCAAACCAGGAATCAAATTTCCATTTCCGGCACCTGTATTATAATTTGAAGTATTCAAGGTGTTCATGTACGAATATTGAGGAATATTATTATTCCCTGTCAAACCATAGCTGGCACGGATTTTTAAATTTGATAACCAGTCGAATTTTTTCAGGAAGCTTTCTTCAGAAGCACGCCAACCTATTGAACCTGCAGGGAAAGTTCCCCATTTATGACCTTCGGCAAATTTTGAACTTCCATCAGTACGAACGCTTGCAGTGAACAAGTACTTTCCTTTATAAGCATACATCAAACGGGCAATAAATGATTCCATCGCTTCCGTATAATAAAGTGATGTTACACCGGGAATTGCAGCAGTGCTGCCACTTGCCGGTGTATCCATAATTAATGCAGATGCATAATTAAATGATAGTATTTGTTCGTCTGGGAAACCTGTACCAACAATTTGATTGTACTTGTTGGCAGTTTGTTGGTAAGTTACACCAAGTAAACCGGTAATATCATGATCACCTATTTTTTTGTTGTAATTCAAGGTGTTTTCAGTCAACAATTCGGTGTGTAAAGTGGTTTGACGTGTCAATGTGTTTGGCACACCATAAGCAGAAGCTCCTGATTGTTGTTTGTTGTTATATTCTTTATATTGAGTATAAGCACTGTTAGATGTTTTAAATTGCAAGCCCGGCAATATGTTGATGGTTATATATGTGCTGCTTTGCAAACGATAATCATTGGTTGAAATATCCGTGCGTTCGTTTTGTGATTCAGGTTGTTGAACCGTAGAACCGGATAAACTGGCTCCAACAATATTCCAATATTCGCCGTTTAAGCCCGGACCACTAATATTGACAGCACTAAAATCATTTGCCTGAGCCCAATCACCTGCAATTCTTCCGGTCAAGGCAGCTGTTGCTGCATTATGTCTTACGGGCAACCAGGATGGATAACGCATGAAATTTGTCAGGTTGACTGCAGGTTTGATTTGTTGGCTGTAAGTAGGTGATAAACTTACTCCAATAGTTACAGCTTTAGAAAGATTAACATCGATTTTTGCACGAAGACTATATTTATTATAACTGCTTAAGCGCATGATTCCATCTTCACTTTGATAGTTTCCTGAAAGAAAATACTTTACGTTTTTGTCACCACCTGAAGCGCTTAACTGATAACTTTGGTTGGAACCATTTTCACGCAATGCCTGATTCATCCAATTTGTTGGTTGATCGATAAAGTATTTTTCAACTAACCAGGCTGCTTTATCTGCATCAGGCAAAAGGTTGAATTTCATCGTATTGGTTGTTCCATCAACGGTAGGATCTTTCATTCGTAAAGCTGCTTCGTTATAAAACATCTGAACATAATCCGATTGATTCATTAAATCTGGAATTTTTAAAGCTGTACGAATTCCAGAATACATTTTGAAATTATATTTCGGTTTGGCAATGTTTCCGGTCTTTGTGGTAACAAGAATTACACCACCAGCTGCACGGGAACCATACATAGCAGCCGAAGCAGCATCTTTCAACACTTCAATGGATTCCACATCACCCATGCTGACTGAAGCTAAACCATCCGGAATCGGAACTCCATCAACAACTACCAGCGGGGTTACCGCAGCACTGATAGAACCCATACCACGAACACGAATGACGGGAGCTTCACCGGCTAATGGATCGTTTTGTTGAACACTAACTCCTGCTAGTTTTCCCTGTAGTGCCTGATCCACGCGTGATACAGGAATGTCTTCCATTTTATCACTTTTTATGGAAGAAACAGCTCCGGTCAAATGCGATTTTTGTGTTGTACCATAAGCTACAACCACTACTTCATCCATCGTTTTGCTGTCTTCATCCATCGAAAGATCGATTTCTTTTAAATTTCCAACCGTTCTTATTTCGGTTTTATAACCAATATAAGAATAGGTAATTACTGATTTGCTGTCTGGAACCTGAATGGAATATTTACCATTTGCGTCGGTAATAGTTCCCGTTTTAGTTCCAATGACTTTAATGTTAACTCCGATTAACGGTTCTTTGTGATTGTCAGTAACTGTTCCAGTTACTTTCAGTTGTGCAAACGCACCTGCAGTGTTCATGCATAGTAGAATGAACATCCACACTAAGTTCTTAAGTAATCGCTTGCTGTTTCTGCTTTTTTTCATGTACGTATTAATTTTACAGTGAATTGAAATTGATTTTGTTTGATTTTATGAAATTAGAGAGCATACTATTAAGACGGTTTAATTTAAAAGTTTTTATAATGCTGATATTCAGATAAATAAGTTTATGTATTGCTGATAAATTGGCATACCAATAATTTGGTCGACCAAAAATACTACAATGTTTTAAATGTACAAAAGCTTTATTGCACTTTTTTGTACTTTCTGTTGTAAAACATATTTTTGTGTTAAACAAACTGGTAAATTTGCGAATCAGGCTTAATGCATTTCAATTTCTTAAAAGAGAAGATAAAGATTCATTATTATCAATTATTCAATTCTTCTTTAAGTTTCTTCGGAAGTCCGGCAACAACTAATTCATAGGAGTGATTAATCAACTCGCACAAAAAAATTCTTGAAATGGAAGGGTCAATTAATATGGTATTCCAATGCTTTTTATTGAAATGCCAGGCCGGAACAATGGCTGAAAACTCTTCACGGAGGGCAATGGCGCGTTCAGGATCACATTTCAGCGCAATTTGTGTTTCGGGATTATCCAATGGAATGAGTGCAAACATTTTCCCCTGAACTTTCAGTACCAACGAAAATTCATCAAATGGAAAACTTTCGGTGGTGCCTTTCAGGCTGAGGCAATATTCACGCAATTCTTCAATGTTCATAGGTTTGTGATTTTTATATACAAACATACAAAATATTTGAATATAAAAATCGTCCAACTAGAATTAACTAGCCGGACGATTATTAAAATTCCCCTTTAGGGGTTAGGGATTATCTTATTTCACTTCCACACCATTCGTTACTTTAACGCTTGGGCGAATCAACACCAGCTTACCATCAGCATCTTCAGCCGAAAGAATCATGCCTTCGCTCATTATGCCACGGAGTTTACGTGGCTCGAAGTTGGCAATAAAGCAAACCTGTGTGCCAATCAGTTCTTCGGGATTTGGATAATACTGGGCAATTCCGGAAAGAATGGTGCGTTCTTCCATGCCGTCAGCAAGGCGGAACTGCAGCAATTTATCTGCTTTCGGTACTTTCTGACAATCCAACACGGTTGCTACACGGATATCCATTTTTGTGAAATCATCAAATGAAACGGTTTCTTTTACGGGAGCAGCTTTGTAAGATGCAGCCTCGTTAGCCAATTTTGTGTCAAGCAATTTTTGAACCTGAGCTGCTATGGTTTCATCTTCAATTTTTTCGAAAAGCAATTCCGGTGTTCCAAGTTGATCACCGGTTTTCAGTAAATCTATTTTGCCTAAATCGTTCCATTTGAATGATTTTAGATTAAGCATACAGCGCAGTTTCGCAGATGTGAATGGTAAAAACGGTTCGAATGCAATCGCCAGATTCGCGGAAATTTGCAAACTAAGATGCATAATCGTAGCCACACGTTCCATATCAGTTTTGGCTACTTTCCATGGTTCGGTGTCGGCCAGATACTTGTTGCCAATACGAGCCAGCGTCATAGCTTCTTTTTGGGCATCGCGGAAGCGGAAGTTGTTGAGTAGTTTTTCCACATCGGCTTTCACGTTCACAAATTCTTCCAGCGTTTGTTTATCATAATCGGTCAATTCACCTAATGCAGGCACTTTGCCGTCGTAATATTTTTGAGTAAGAACCAAAGCACGGTTGATAAAATTGCCGAATATGGCCACCAGTTCATTGTTATTACGTGCCTGAAAATCCTTCCATGTAAAGTCGTTGTCCTTGGTTTCGGGAGCATTAGCCGTTAAGACATAGCGTAGCACGTCTTGTTTTCCAGGAAAATCTTCGAGGTATTCATGTAACCAAACCGCCCAGTTGCGCGACGTGGAAATTTTATCACCTTCCAGATTTAAAAATTCGTTTGCCGGAACATTATCGGGCAAAATATACGAACCTTCGGCTTTCAACATGGCCGGGAAAACAATGCAGTGGAAAACGATATTGTCTTTTCCGATGAAATGCAACAATCGTGTTTCAGGATCTTTCCACCATTTTTCCCAACTGTCCGGCAGCAATTCTTTGGTATTAGAAATGTAACCAATCGGTGCGTCGAACCAAACGTAAAGCACTTTTCCATCGGCTCCGGCAACCGGAACGGGAATTCCCCAATCCAAATCACGACTCACGGCACGCGGCTGCAAACCCATGTCGAGCCAGCTTTTGCACTGTCCGTACACGTTTGGTTTCCATTCTTTGTGGTCTTCTAATATCCATTTGCGTAACCACGCTTCGTGCTGATCGAGTGGGAGATACCAGTGTTTGGTTTCTTTCATTACCGGAGCACTTCCGCTGATGGCTGATTTCGGATTAATTAAATCTGTTGGATTGAGTGAAGTTCCGCACGATTCGCATTGGTCGCCGTATGCATTCTCGTTACCGCAGTGCGGACATTTTCCGGTGATATAGCGGTCGGCAAGAAATTGTTGAGCTGTTTCGTCGTAATATTGTTCGCTGGTTTTTTCAATAAAACCGCCTTTATTGTTTATCGTTTTGAAAATGTCCGAAGCCAGTTCGCGATGGGTTTTGGAAGTTGTGCGGGAATATATATCAAACGTAATTCCAAAATCTTCGAATGATTTTTTGATTATTCCATGGTAACGATCCACAATATCCTGCGGCGTAACGCCTTCTTTTTTGGCTTTGATGGTGATTGGCACACCGTGTTCGTCAGAACCGCCGATAAAGAGTACATCTTCACCTTTCAGGCGGAGATAGCGCACATAAATATCTGCAGGTACATAAACTCCGGCTAAATGGCCAATATGCACTGGCCCATTGGCATAAGGCAAAGCCGAGGTAACGGTGGTACGTTTGAAATCTGTCATTTAGTTGATTGGTTAAATAGTGAATTTGTTTTGGTTTATTGATAAACTAATGAATAGTCAAACCGATTAACCATAACCTAAATCGGGTTACAAAGATAAGGACAAATAATTAATTTTTGAAACATTATTAGTGATATGGTTTTACAATTAATAAAAATCCTAACGAAATAAGATAAATAACCGCTTTTGTGGTTTAATAACAATGGATTTTTGCTGAATTACTTATCGTCCAAAGGTTTGTGTGTTAAATTGTTAGATTTGAAGTTTCATATTAGCAACTAACTTTTGATTTTACTATAAACATAAAAAACGCCTGAATATCTATCAGATAAACAGGCGAATTAACAATAAATGTTGTCTTACAAGGATTCGAACCTTGACAGGCAGATCCAGAAACTGCAGTGCTACCATTACACCATAAGACAATATGGTTTTTGTTTGGGATGTCAAAATTACAATTTTTTTTTATTCTGACAAACTGATTTTAAAAAAAAGGTTGAAATTCATTCCTGAACTTCAACCGTTGAGGTTTTGTTGTCTCACAAGGATATAAAATTTTGACTCTCTATGATTCCATTTGACTCTTTATGACAGTCTGAAAAATACATTTCATTATCTCCATTCAGAGCATAAAGACTCATAAAGTGTCATAAGAAACCAGCCAATTGGAACCCCAGATGAGACCCGCATCAATTTGTCCCCATTGTCCCCCAACCCTCAAGCGATAAAAATTCATTTTATAATTTTACAAACAAAAACCAGAAAAATTGTGAAAATAAATTTGTTGTTTTGTTACTTTAAATATCACCTGATATAAAACTAGTTCATCAAGATCAACCTTAAATTTTAGACTTTGACAGAATTCAACAAAAAAGAGCTTAGCAAATCTGGCATTTTCACCGTGTATATGTCCGAAACAACTTGTAGATCACTATTTGGAGTGGAGTCATGCTTATTGTCGTTGCGAAAATCCTGTTCCACGCATTGCTCGTATTAAATTGACAGATGGTAAGGTTCGTCAATTGCAACACAGGATAAGTACATGTTTTTACTGTCAGGACGGGCGGCCTATCTCTGCAGAACAATTTCCACAGGGTTTATTTGGTTTTGCCCAAATTGTAAGGCAATGAACAGGAGTTACGTGAAATATGGAACCACCCGATACACGCCGGAAATTGCTGGAAGAGCTCACTGAAAGAGGTTTTGACAAAGCACAGCTACAGGAATTCCATAAAATATTAAGTGCCGAAAACAGCGATTTATATGATGTGTTTGCATATGTTGCCTCATACCCCAACATACTTGACTGCTCCATCCCTGCAAAAGTGCATTTTACCGGTTACGAACCAAAACAGCAGGAGTTCCAGAACTTTGTTTTGCAACAAAATGTAAAAGAAGGCGTGGAAGAACTGGACGATACAAAAATCAGTGACTTACTTATACTTAAAAATCATGCCATAGCAGATGCAAAAAAGGAACTAGGCAATATAGCCCATATTCGAAATACTTTTATTGGTTTTCAGGGCTATCTATTTGGTTCATAAAAAATGATGATATAAGTGATTGCTCACTTAAAGAAAAGTTATTTCTGAATTACAGAACTAATTTATTTTAAAGCAAGTCGTCAAACTTGTTTTTTTATTTATAACACAATATATTTATCAAAGTAGTTCACTAATGTTGTTTCTTTGTTTTCTTTCCCCAGAATAAAAAAAGGAAGAACGCCTGACTTAACAAACACTCTTCCTGACCTTAAGAAACTAATAGTTTGATAGTGAACAATTTTAAAAGACCAATAAATATATTAATTAACGCAGCAGGCACCATCACCAATTTCGGCAATGTAGAACTCAGGTTTGATACCGATTTTAGCTTCGTAAGCAGCACCAACTTCTTTGATAAAGGTATCAATGGCTTCGTCTTTTACCAACGAAACTGTACATCCACCAAAACCGCCACCAGTCATGCGTGAACCGATAACGCCATCAACTTTCCATGCTTCAGCAGCCATGCAATCCAACTCCGGACCAGTTACTTCATAGTCGTCACGTAATGAAACATGCGAAGCGTTCATAAGTTTACCGAACAAGGTCAAATCACCGGCTTTCAATGCTTTTACGGCATCCGAAGTGCGTTGAACTTCACCAACCACGTGGCGGGCACGTTTACGGGCAACAGGATCGGTAATGGCAGATTCAATAGATTTGAATTCAGCTTCAGTCAGTTCGGCCAGGTATTTCAACGGTCGAACAGTGTTCAATTGCTCAACAGCGAGTTTGCATTCAGCCACGCGTTGATTGTAAGCACCTGAATCCAATTTATGTGGGCTATGGGTGTTCGAGATAAGAATTTTTACACCTTCGAGTTTTACCGGAACGAGTTCGAATTCCAATGTATCGCAATTCAGGTGAATAGCATGGTCTTTGGCACCGTTAGCAGAAGCAAACTGGTCCATGATACCGCAGTTTACCAACGCGAATTCATGTTCTGATTTTTGTCCGATTTGTGCAAGCACGGTGCGGTTGAAGCCTGTTCCCAATTGATCGTTGAAAGCAAAAGCAGTCAC
>CAIYTJ010000250.1 GCA_903929065.1 uncultured Bacteroidales bacterium
CATTTGAAAACGAACAGTGTCCATCCAAAAATAATTATAAAGCGATAATTTTTTCAACTGGTAAGCTGCCAAATCACGACAAATATAATATTTATATGAAGCTTTGTCCGTAATCATTTTTAGGTTTATTTAAATTCGATCCAGAACTGTTTGAACCAGTTTTTCAATAAACGGCTTATAATCAGTTGTTGCAGCTTCCACGCGACGGTTGGCGATTATACAACATACGGTCATTGCCTTATGTCCCATCAGTTTAGAAAGTCCGGCAATAGCTGATCCTTCCATTTCGTAATTAGTAATTTTATATTTGCCGTATTTGAAACTCTGAATTTTATCATTCAACTGCATATCAGCCAGGTCAATGCGCAAAACGCGACCTTGCGGACCATAAAATCCATTGGCCGAAATGGTTACACCACGCAACATATCATCTCTCCCAATCCGGTTAACTAATTCAGTATCAGCGTCAACTACGTAAGGTGCAGCCAATTGCGGATTCCAGACCAAATGTTTTTTCATCGATTCCTCAAAATCCAGATCGCTGACCGAATCACGGCCTGCATAGAAATTCAACATGCCGTCAAAACCGATTGATTTTTCAGAAATGAGGAAACTGCCAAGCGGAATTTCGGGTTGCATGCCGCCTGAAGTACCAATTCTGATTATGGTCAACTGGCGGAAAGTTGTTTTTTCTAATCGCGTTTCAAAGTCAATATTGGACAATGCATCGAGTTCGTTCATTACAATGTCAATATTATCCGTACCAATTCCGGTTGAAATCACCGAAATACGTTTTCCCTTATAAGTCCCTGTGATAGTGTTGAATTCGCGACTCGAAACCGAGTATTCCTGTGTATCGAAATAATCTGCCACCAACGCCACCCGACCGGGATCGCCTACTAAAATGACATTATCGGCAAGTTGTTCGGGTTTTAAATGCAGGTGGAAAATGCTTCCATCGCTGTTTATGATGAGTTCTGATGGCGGAAAGTGCTTCATAATCTGTAATTTAAAATTGTAATTTATTAAAATTAATTGCGGACTGCAAATATAGTTCTTTTTTAATTCTTATGGCATGATACAAATACAATGTTTCATATTTCTTTTATTTCATCAATGCAGGTTCTTACAAACTCAAAACGGTTATAATCGTCATGTACCAATTTTTCATTCCAAAAGATTAAATCAATATCAATTGGAATAATTCCTTTCTTTTTTGAGTTTACTGTTCTGCCCATTTCCAGCTCAATATCCTTAAAAATGGAAATTGTTTCTTCCTCATTTTCAACTGATAAAAGAATAATAGCCTTGTTGTAAAAGTCTGATTTGTAATTGTTCCCATTAGGCTTCGATATTACTACAGAGCTTTCCTTAACTAACTCGAAAATGTCCGACAGCTTTTCTTTTGCCGATTGAAGGTTTTCTTCTGCATCGACATTACTTCCCAACATGATAATAGCAGTATTCATAGTCAAAGTAGAAATTGAATTCAAATTTAAATAAAAAAGCCGAAGTACGAAACTCCGGCTTTCAAATTTATGACAAATATTTGTCTATAAAATTAATAACGATAATCTTTAAGTTGTTCCTGAAGGCGTTTGCGAGCCAGAAAAATTCTACTTTTTACAGTACCAATCGGTAAATTCATATGTTGAGCAATTTCTTCATATTTAAATCCCTGAATGTGCATTGAAAATGGAATGCGGTATTCATCGGCAAATGCTGCAATACTATTTGAAATTTCACCAATGGCATAAGAACCTTCAGGGCTGTCGAAACCAGAGTTTTGTGGTAAGTTTAAATGGTGCAAATCTTCTGTTTTGTCAACAACAGTCTGATTTCTAACAATTTTGCGGTAGTTGTTTATGAAGATGTTCTTCATAATAGTCAATACCCAACCTTTAAAGTTGACATTGTCGGTAAATTTTTCCTGATTGTCAAGAACTTTGAGCGTAGTATCTTGCAAAAGATCTTCGGCGTCGTCACGGTTTAAGGTAAGAGAGAATGCAAAATTGCGCATGTTGCTTTGAAGTGCAACTAATTCATTTTCAAATTGAACGTCTTTCATAATTCTGTAGTTTTACGTGTGAATAATAAAACTTAGTAACCGATAATTTTACCAAGTAGGATAATAATTATCTAAACGAATTTTTTTTGAAAAAACTTTCTTGCTTTGTAAAGCAAGTATATGATTGTCAGTTGTCTATACTGAAGAATATTAAATAAAGAGCTCTTTCGAAATCAATTGTGTTAGATTTACGTCACAAATATAGATGATTATTTTATAAAATATTCTTTTTCGATGAAAAAAGTTTAACTATATGAATATAGATAATATCTATAACGTAGGAGTTGTAAATAAGTAGCTGTTAAACAGTTATTTGAAAGAAAATATTTGAAAATATAATATTTGGTAAGAATGACTGAAATTGTGAAAAAGCAACTTTTATGACAGAATTATTACAACAGATGTTTTTCGGCACAATAGGATGAACGGACAAGCGGTGCACTTTCAACAATTTTAAAACCCTTCCGAAGTCCGTTTTGTTTATATTCTTCAAATTTTTCGGGTGTAATGTATTCGCAGACAGGAATATTTTTTCTGGAAGGCTGCATATATTGACCGATAGTAAGAATAAAACAATTTACATCCAAAACATCCTGCATTAAATCGGCAATTTCAGGCTCAGTTTCGCCCAAACCAAGCATAATCCCTGTTTTGGCAACAACTTGCTGTGAAGAAATGTATTTCAATACCGAAAGGCTTGTGTCATATTTCGCTTTGGTGCGAATTTCAGGTGTCAAACGCCGAACAGTTTCAAGATTATGCGAAATAATATTTGGTTTTTCAGCAATAATAATATCGATTAATTCCGATTTTCCATCAAAATCAGGAATCAATACTTCGAGTGTTGTCTCCGGATTTAATTTTTTAATTGCTTTGATGGTTTCAGCCCAGTGCTGAGCGCCCCGATCAGGCAAATCATCCCGATCAACCGAAGTGATTACTGCATGACGAAGATTCATCAGCCGAATTGATTCGGCAATATTCATTGGTTCAGCCGGATCGGGTGGGAGCGGACGACCCGAAAGTGTGTTGCAAAATTTGCAGGAACGGGTGCAAATATCTCCCAAAATCATAAAAGTTGCTGTTCCTTTGTTCCAGCATTCGCTCATATTCGGACATTTACCGCTCGAACAAATGGTGTGAAGATTGTGATCCTTAACGATTTGATTGACTTTTACAAATTGACCGGTACTTTGCAGTTGAGTCTTCAGCCAATCGGGTTTACGGAGATATTTCATTATTCTTAGTTTTCTTATCGACAACAAAGGTACAAAAACAAATTGTCACGCCTGAAATGCTCAATACCATTTAAATATCTTTAAACCAATAACGAAAGTAACAAAACCGGTGGCTGACAGAATTAGAGCCTGATTTAAAACCTGCACCAAACCTGCGCCTTCATTGAAAATACTTCGGACACCATCGGCCAGCATGGTTAGCGGCAAGTTTCTGATAATCGGAATAGTCCATTCGGGAAAATGCTGGTAACTGAAAAATATCCCTGAAACCACCATCATGGGTGTGACAATGGCATTTATCAGCCCATTTCCAACTTCCGGATTGGAAGTGTGGGATGAAATTAAAACAGAAATTCCGGCAAATGCAATATTTCCGGCGAAAAACAACAAAATCAGAGCTGCAAAACTTCCCTGAATCTGAATGCCGAAATAAAGCCACGCAAAGAAATAAAGCAAGATTGCTTCCACTGCATTCATGGTGGTACGTGCTGTAATTAACGCAATAAGCAGGTTTGATTTACGCATGGGCGTTGCAACCATTCGCCGGAGCAGCTTTTTAGAACGGCGCTCAATCAGATTGTAACTGATTCCCCAGGTTGATGACATCATGATGCCCATGGCCAGTAAGCCCGGAATCAGAAAATCAATATAACGTGTTCCCGAAACGGTTAGTGGTTTGATTTCATCCTGATGCGAAGAATAATAGGCCGGACCGTTATAAACCACGCTCTTTACCAATTGATACTGAAGCTGCGCTTCGGAATTTGCCGGATCAAAGTGATAATAAATTTTATTGTTTATCACTTCTACAATCAAACTTATTGTACCTTTTTTAGTAAAACGTGAGCTTCAGAAGTAGAACATTCGTGAAATGTGAGATTTACATTCCCGGTTTTTTCATTTTTTAGTTTCAGGTAATAATCACCTTTTTGCTTGCCCGGGAAATGTTCCAGAATATCCGACAATACTGTTTTTTTTATTGAACTGGATTCGTTTTGTTGAATAACAGCAATTTCCTGATTCAGCTCCTTTTTGCTGGAAAAAGCAATTCCCAAACCCCACGCCATAAGGATTGGAAAGCCGATTCCCCAAAACAAAACTGCCGGTTCGCGGAAAATTTCTTTTAAATGTGCAACGATGAGACGGTATAATTGATTATTCATGCTTTGTTGATTTGGTAATTCGTTTATTTGTTGGTATTTAAATCTGAATTAATCGTAAAGATGTCTGCCAGTCATATTAATAAATAATTCGTCAAGATTATGAGCGCTGTTGTATTTTTTCAAAAGGTTTGGCAACGTATTGTCCGCCAGGATATTTCCCTGATCCATAATGATAATTCGGTCGCAAAGATATTCGGCTTCGTCCATATAATGCGTGGTGAGAATAAGCGAAGTGTTTTTTTCTTCTTTCAGGTTTTTCAAAATGGCCCAAATTCCACGCCTTGCATGAGGATCAAGTCCAGTGGTTGGTTCGTCGAGTAATAATATTGAAGGTTTATTGAGCAAAGAAATACCCAATGCAAGCCGCTGACGCTGACCGCCGGACAAATTATTTACATACGCTTTACTTTTCTCCTGCAAATCAACCAGTTCAATTACTTCATTCACCCGGTTATTTCCCAAATTGTAAAAGCTAGCAAAGAGTTGTGTGGTTTCGAATACAGTCAATCGTTCCATAAATTTTGTTTCCTGTAACGAAAGACCAATCAGTTTATGCAATTCATTCTGGTTTGATTTCCATGTTTTTCCTGCAATTTTAATTACACCTTCATCAGGTAGTTGTAGTCCTTCAATCATTTCCACCAAAGTTGTTTTGCCCGCACCATTCGGACCTAATAACCCGACAAATTCACCCGGTTTGATAGTAAATTCAACTCCTTTGACTGCATGAACGTCTTTAAACGATTTTTTTATACCACTTACTTCAACAATAAAATTCATTTGCTCCAGTTTTGTTTTTTAATTTTATAAACTACCATTTAAAACCAACTCCATCTTAATTTGTTCAAAACCTGATTTTGTTTTAGATTTTTTGTTTAGTAAAGAAGATTGGCATTGCTTTTGAGTGTCTTTTAGAGTATTAAAATCTCGAAAAGAAGAAATAAATCCTATCTTTGTACCCATTTTTCATAGCTAATTGTTGAATTTCAGGAATGAACGTTTTCAGTAAATATAAATCCCACATCATTGCTGCAGCAGGTTCTGTGTTGTTCAGTGGAACGCTGATTCTACTCCTTTTAATCAAACCGGGAGGAAACTCTCTTTTCCCGGATACACAACTTGATTCTGATCAGGATTTGCAGATACAATTTCAGATTCTGGAAGAATTACAGATGGAGCAACCTGTGAAGACTTCGACAGAGGTAATTCAAACTACCCGGCAAAGTGAGACAACGAGTAACACAGAAAATCCGGATGATTTGTCTCAAAATGACGCTGAAGCCATTCAACCGGTAAATACTGATTCATTGCTGGCAGTAGAATTGAAGAAAACCATTGAGAATATAAAAGATATTTTACCCGACGATACATTGCCAAAAGTAGAAGAAATCCAGCATCAGGAAATTAAAAAGACAGAACAGAATATAGCTGATAATATCCGCAAAATTAATGATAACAAGAA
>CAIYTJ010000251.1 GCA_903929065.1 uncultured Bacteroidales bacterium
CGTAACGCAAAACCCCAGAGATTAATTTGGCATAATTCCAGAACTCCTTATCGAATTTGTGTGAAAGTCCTTCCACTGTCGTTTTATAACCACGTTTGTTTACAAACTGGAAATCATAACGTTTGTTGCCATTTTCATCAACGGTTTTGATGATTTTTCCTTCTGTAACTGTTTTAGGCAGCAAAATACCTTCTTCATCATCAGCCAATCCGGTAAAGATTTCGTATGGGCGACCATTAGATAAACCCACAAACGCAATCCATTTGTCTTTTGAGTTTTGGAAACGTACCACATCGCAATCAAGCTCTTTCGGACGAATTACATGTTCGCCTTCATAACAGAAGCAATTTTCTTTCTTTTCGTCCTTTTTTTCGTCTTTTTTATCTTCAACGGCAATTAAAACGCCAGCACGTGAACCATCACGATAAACGGTCACTCCTTTACAACCACATCTCCAAGCTTCTTCATACAAATGTCCAACTAATTCTTCGGTTGCGTCTGACGGCAAATTAATTGTTACGCTTATTGAATGGTCAACCCATTTCTGAATTCTGCCCTGCATTTGAACCTTTTTCAACCAGTCAACATCATTTGCAGTTGCTTTATTGTATGGCGATTTAGCTACCAGATCAGCAACTTCATCTTTTGTGTAATGTTTAGTTACTGAGTAATTATTGGCTTCCATCCAGGTTACAAATTTGTGGTGGAAAACAACATATTCTTCCCAAGAATCACCATTTTCGTCAACAAAATCAATACTAACGTTTTTATCCCCCGGATTCACTTTGCGTCTTCTCGTGTAAACTGGCATAAAAACAGGTTCAACTCCGGAAGTAGTTTGAGTCATAATGCTCGTAGTTCCGGTAGGAGCAATGGTTAAGCAAGCGATATTTCTACGGCCAAATTTGACCATTTCTTTATATAATTCAGGTGCTGCTTCGCGTAAACGTTGAATGTATGGATTATTTTCTTCGCGTTTTGCATCATACACAGTAAAAGCTCCACGTTCTTTGGCCATATTTACCGATGAAGAATAGGCTGCAATAGCCACAGCTTTATGAACTTTTTCAGAAAAATCTGTCGCATCATCTGTTCCATAACGGAATCCCAATGCAGCTAACATATCACCTTCACCGGTTGTTCCAACACCCGTACGACGACCTTGAGACGTTTTTGTTTTTATTTTTTCCCAAAGTTGGAATTCAGTTCTCTTGATAACGTCATCTTCAGGGTCGGTTTGGATTTTTTCAATAATCTTCTCGATTTTTTCCATTTCCAGATCAATAATGTCATCCATAATACGTTGTGCAACAACGACATGTTTGTGGAATAACTCAAAGTCAAATGATGCCTGTGGAGTAAATGGATTCTTTACATACGAATACAGATTGATTGCCAATAAACGGCAACTATCGTAAGGACACAGCGGAATTTCACCACACGGATTGGTAGAAACGGTTTTATAACCTAAATCGGCATAACAATCCGGCACAGATTCACGAATAATCGTGTCCCAGAACAAAACGCCGGGCTCAGCAGATTGCCATGCATTGTGAACAATTTTTTTCCAAATAGCATTGGCATCAGCCTCTTTAGTATACCAAGGCTCTTTGGAATAAACCGGATATTGTTGAGTAAATGGTTTGTTATTAATGGCGGCCTCCATGAAATCATCGTGGATTTTTACGGATACATTGGCACCGGTCACTTTTCCGGATTCCATTTTGGCGTCAATAAACGATTCTGAATCAGGGTGTTTTATTGAAACACTCAACATTAATGCGCCACGACGACCGTCTTGGGCAACTTCACGGGTTGAGTTAGAATATCGCTCCATAAACGGAACAATTCCGGTTGAAGTTAATGCTGAATTTTTTACAGGAGAACCTTTCGGGCGAATATGAGACAAGTCATGTCCTACGCCACCACGGCGTTTCATCAATTGTACCTGTTCTTCATCAATTTTAATGATTGCTCCATATGAATCCGAGTCGCCATCAAATCCGATTACAAAACAGTTTGACAGCGAAGCAACCTGAAAATCGTTACCGATTCCGGTCATAGGACTGCCCTGTGGAACGATATATTTGAAATCACGCAGTAATTCAAATAATTCATCCTCCGAAAGTGGATTTGGATATTTTTTTTCAATTCGCGCAACTTCACGGGCTATACGACGGTGCATATCATCCGGTGTAAGCTCATAAGTGTTGCCAAATGAATCTTTGAGCGCATACTTTGTCGCCCAAACCTTTGTTGCTAATTCATCACCTTTGAAATATTTTAAAGATGCTACTTTGATTTCTTCAGGTGTAAAAGTTTTTGTTTCCACGATAAAAAATTTCTTTTTAGATTATAATGAGTGTTTTATGCAAATAAATGTTGCGATGAAATTGGACTACAATGTTAGGCAATTATTTTATAATATCCAATATGTTCAATAACTTTTTTTGAAAAAAAATAAAAGTTTTCCAAAACAAATTGTAATATGTTGAATATGTGTGAAATAAAAATTTCATTTTGAGAAAATATTTCCCAAAATGAAATTTGTACAAATTTGCTAATATACTAAAAAAGTAAATTAAGAAATTAGATTCAGGTATGAACTGACAGGCTAAATTGACTAAATGTAATGTTTAATTACGAAATTTCACCATTTTCAACCCTAAAAATAGTAGATTCTTGTCCTAATTGTCGAAGAATTAAATCTAAATGTTCACGGTTAGTGTCCGTTATAAATATCTGACCAAAAGTATCACCCGAAACCAGTTCAACTATTTTTTTAACCCGATTTGAATCGAGTTTATCGAAAATATCATCCAATAGAAGGAGAGGCGATAAATTATGTGTACGTTTTAAAAAATCAAATTGCGCAAGTTTCAGAGAAATGAGATAGGTTTTATTCTGACCTTGTGATCCAACCCGTTTAATTGGATAATCATCCAACAGCATTTCAAGTTCATCTTTATGAACTCCCTGAGTGGAATATCCGATTAAAAAATCCCGTTCACGGGTTGAAACCATGCTCACTTTAATATCCCGATCTTCATGTTGCGACTTGTATGACAAGCTGATTTGTTCTTTTCCTCCCGAAATGTATGAATAAAAATTCTGAAAGATTGGAACGAATTCATCGATAAACTTTTTGCGCTGCTCGTGAATGTAAGTTCCGTAGAGTGCCATTTGGTCCTCCCAAATATCCAATACCGAATCGTCAATTTTAGATTCAGATTTGAGCAATGCATTCCGCTGTTTCAATGCATTGTTATATTGTAACAGATGATTTAAATATGTCTTATTGTACTGCGAAATAACGCCATCAACGAATTTCCTTCGTTCGTCACTACCCTCGGAAATTAAAACAGAATCGTCAGGTGAGACCAAAACCAAGGGTAATAGTCCTATATGATCGGACAAACGTTCATATTCCTTTTTGTTCCGTTTGAATTGTTTCTTTTGGCGGAGTTTCATTCCGCAGTAGATTTCTTCCGTGTTTTCACCCAACGAATATCTTCCCTGCAACAGACAAAATTCAGCACCGTGCATAATATTTTGTGTATCAACGGAATTAGAATGACTTTTGCAAAAGGAGAGAAAATAAATTGCATCCAGAATGTTTGTTTTTCCCATACCGTTATTACCAATGAAGCAATTGATTTTTGGCGAAAACACCAGTTCCGCTTCACGGATATTTTTGTAATTAATTATGGATAGGGAATTTAAACGCATTCAAACAGGATATTTTTGGTTATTGCAAAAGTAAGGATTATTTGCCCAAAATCAATTAGATTTTTCAAGAAGATATCAACAATATAAATCTTGTAAAAAATAACCCCGAAAATAGTTGTATTGATTTTATTGGAGTAAATTTGTGAGGAAATTTAAAATGAAAGTAATTTAAAAATACGTTTTCTGGATTAATGCGTAAGTGTTTGAAATTTACGGTCTTGTTTTCCCTGCTTTTCTTCTATGCCTGCAAGTCTGATAATAAAGAAAGAATTCAGGTAGTGGCACAAACAAAGAAGGAGTTAAAAGATACTGCAATTGTTGATTGCAATTATACATTCGAAGAGGCTGTTTGCGGTACAAATGCTCCAGAGGAAATCATAAAAGAATTGCAGATAATTGATGTGCAGTATTTTTCGACTGATGGTAAATTGCATAAGGGCCAGATTGTTACTAATAAAGCAATAGGTGGTGAACTCAAAGAAATTTTTGCCTTTGTGTTGAAAACAAAGTTTCCAATAGCTCATGCCATTCCGGTGGTGAAATACAATTGGGATGATAATTTGTCAATGCTGGATAATAACAGTTACAGTTTCTGTTACCGCAATGCCAGTTTTTCAAAACATGCTTCGGGCATGGCGATGGATATTAATCCGTATTTTAATCCCGTGCGTTGGAAGAAAGGTTATGAAAACCGACCTGATAAGCCTGAAGGGGCAATTTGGGATACAACTATAAATGGTACTTTTTATTGCTCGCATCCTGTTGTTCAGGAATTTATCAGATTCGGATTTATGTGGGGACATAACTTTAAAATGAAGTATGACGACCACCATTTCGAAAAGTAATATTTATGTGCTAATTTATATGAAAATACTTTCATATTGATATTTTAATTTGTATTTTTGCGACAATTTTTAAAAATATAACTAATTTAATAATATAATTCACATTACACTCAAAAGATTATGGCTAAGTTAACGAGAGAAGATGCCCTTCTTTATCACTCACAGGGAAAGCCCGGAAAAATAGAGGTTGTTCCAACCAAACCTTACAGTTCACAACGCGATTTATCACTGGCTTATTCACCGGGCGTTGCAGAACCTTGTCTCGAAATTGAAAAAAATCCTGAAACTGCTTATGATTATACTTCAAAAGGTAATTTAGTGGCTGTAATCTCTAATGGAACCGCTGTTCTTGGTTTGGGTGATATAGGTGCATTGGCCGGAAAACCGGTTATGGAAGGGAAAGGTTTGTTATTCAAGATTTTTGCTGGTATTGATGTTTTTGACATTGAAGTGAATGAAAAAGATCCTGAAAAATTTATACAGGTAGTAAAAGCAATTGCACCGACTTTTGGTGGAATTAACCTGGAGGATATCAAAGCTCCTGAATGTTTCGAAATAGAAGAACGGTTGAAAGCAGAACTGGATATTCCATTGATGCACGATGACCAACATGGTACGGCGATTATTTCGTCAGCTGGTTTAATCAATGCATTGGAATTGGTTGGAAAGAAAATTGAAGACGTAAAAATCGTAGTAAATGGTGCGGGTGCTGCTGCTAATTCATGTACTCAATTGTATATGTTGCTGGGTGCAAAACTTGAAAATATCGTTATGGTTGACTCAAAAGGAGTTATCAATCAACAACGTACCGATTTAAATTCCCGCAAAAAACCTTTTGCAACTTCAAGAACAATCACCACATTGGCTGAAGCCGTAAAAGATTCGGATGTGTTTCTCGGTTTGTCAATTGCCGGAGTTTTATCTGTTGATATGGTTCGTTCAATGAACGCCAACCCGATTGTTTTTGCGTTAGCCAATCCAAATCCTGAAATTTCGTACGAAGATGCTTTGTCAGCCCGTAAAGATATCATTTTTGCTACCGGCCGTTCGGATCATCCGAATCAAATCAATAATGTATTGGGATTCCCATACATTTTCCGTGGGGCATTGGACGTTCGCGCCAAATGTATTAACGAGGAAATGAAAAAAGCTGCTGTTTTGGCTATTGCCGAACTGACAAAGAAACCTGTTCCGGATGTGGTAAATGCAGCTTATGGATTAAAAAGTCTTGGCTTTGGCCGTGATTACATTATTCCAAAACCGCTTGATCCACGTTTATTAACTATCGTTTCACCTGCTGTAGCTAAAGCTGCTATTGATTCAGGTGTAGCCCGTAAAGTTATTACTGACTGGGAAGAATATAATAATAAACTGCGTGCTTTGATGGGAAGCGACAATAAAATGCTCCGTCACTTCTACGATAAAGCCCGTGAAACTCCAAAAAGAGTTGTATTCTCTGAATCGAACCACAAAAACATGCTTAAAGCAGCAGAATCGGCATTGGCAGAAGGTATTTGTTTCCCTATTTTAATTGGAAACGAAGAAAAAATTGCCAATATTGCTGCTGAAAATGATATTGATTTAACAGGAATTGAAATCGTGAACTTGCGCCACGACCGCGAAGAAGGACGCCGTAATAAATACGCCAAAATTCTTTCGGAAAAACGCAGCCGCGAAGGGATGACATTCGACGAAGCATACGAAAAAATGTACGAACGCAACTATTTCGGTATGATGATGGTTGAAAATGGTGATGCGGATGCATTAATTACCGGTGTTTATACCAAATATGCTGATTCAATTCAGGCAGCCAAAGATGTTATCGGATTACGTCCGGGATTGAAATATATGGCTGCCATGCACATTATGAATACCAAAAAAGGAACTTTCTTCCTGGCTGATACATTGTTCAATCGTCACCCGACAACTGAAACCTTGATTGATATTGCCAAGCTTACACATGATACTGTGAAGTTCTTCGCACACGATCCGGTTATGGCAATGCTTTCGTATTCTAACTTCGGTTCGGATAAAACAGGTAGTCCGGCAAGCGTTCACCAGGTAGTTGAAACATTGCACAAAACATATCCTGAAATGGTTGTGGATGGTGAAATGCAGGTTACATTTGCGTTGAACAAAGATCTTCGGGATAAAAAATTCCCATTCTCGAAATTAGCAGGAAAGAATGTAAACACATTGATTTTCCCTAACTTGAGTTCTGCCAACGTTGCTTATAAAATGTTGATTGAAATGGGACTTGCCGAAACAATCGGACCAATCCAAATGGGTTTGAATAAACCTATCCACATTTTGGATGTTGAGAGTTCAGTTCGTGATATAGTGAATATGACAGCGATTGCTGTTCTTGACGCGATTGTGGAAGAACAAATCCGAACTAAAAATCTGCAACGTATTAACTAATACAGTTTTTATCTATAAAAAAACTGTCAGTAACCGAAGTTGCTGACAGTTTTTAATTTGTATGAACCTAATTATTTCACCACGGTAGCTTCCATGTTTTTAGCACGGATTTGAATAAAAATCAATGAGCCGGCTTTACTATAAGCGGATTGAACGTAACCCATTCCTATTCCTTTTTTGCTGTCGGGAAGCATGGTTCCCGAAGTTACTTCACCAATTTTTTCTCCGGCTTCGTTTACTATTTCGTAGCCGTGACGGGGAATTCCTCGGTCAGTTAGTTCAAAACGAACCAGTTTACGGCTTGTACCTTCAAGTTTTTGTTTTTCAAGCAACGGACGGTCGATAAAGTTCTTTCCTTCCACAAATTTAGTAATCCAGCCCAGTCCGGCTTCGATAGGTGACGTAGTATCATCAATATCGTTTCCGTATAAAGTAAATCCTTTTTCGAGGCGCAATGAATCGCGTGCTCCAAGACCAATCGGTTTAATGCCATAATCTGCTCCGGTAGCGAAAAGTGCATTCCAAATTTTCTCTCCGGCTTCGGGATAAAAATATAATTCGAAACCTCCGGCACCGGTATAACCGGTATTAGAAAGAATGACATTGTCAATTCCCGCAAAATCACCCACAGCAAAACCGTAATAAGGAATTTGTGAAAGATCAACACTTGTCAGTTTTTGAAGCATTTCTGTTGCTTTGGGTCCCTGAACGGCCAGTTGTGCCATCCAATCCGAAGCATTCTCCAGTTCGGCTTTCTCCGAGTTGTTAGCCACGCACCAGTTCCAGTCTTTTTCAATGTTGGAAGCATTTACCACCAATAAATATTTTTCAGGTTCGAAATGATAAACCAGCAAATCATCGACAATACCGCCTTTGCCGTTTGGAAAACAGGCATATTGCGCTTTGCCGATAGGAAGTGAAGAAACATCGTTCGAAGTTACTTTTTGAAGAAAAGCCAATGCATTCGGGCCTTTCACCCAAAATTCGCCCATGTGCGAAACATCGAAAACACCGACTGCATTACGAACAGTTATATGTTCGTCGGTGATTCCGCTATATTCGATAGGCATATTATAACCTGCAAACTCGTGCATTTTTGCGCCGAGCGCAATGTGAATGTTAGTAAATGGTGTTGTTTTCATTTATTTAATTGTTACTCGTTGTTATTTATGGTTATTCATAGTTATTCGTAGTTGTTAATGGTTTTAATATCGCATGGCAAATAACTATCAATAACGCCGTAAGCAAATAACCATTAATAACGCGAAGCAAATATCTATTTTTTCGCCAGTAATTCCGCAATTTTCACCACCACCATCATGGCTTTTTCCATGGATTGAACAGGAACATATTCGAATCGTCCATGGAAATTGTGGCCACCGGCAAAGATGTTAGGGCAGGGAAGACCCATATACGAAAGTCGAGACCCGTCTGTTCCTCCACGAATTGGTTTCACGTTTGGTTTCACACCAACGGCTTCAATAGCTTCGAATGCCAAGTCAACCACATGCATAACAGGTTCAACCATTTCTCGCATATTATAATACTGATCTTTAATATCGATTGTTGCAGTTCCTTCGCCAAATTCGGCATTGATTTTATTGACCAAATGTATAATTTCTTTTTTGCGACGTTCAAAACGGTCGCGGTCGTGGTCGCGAATGATATAACTCAAAGTTGATTTCTCCACATTTCCTTCCATATTGGTAAGATGGTAAAAACCTTCATAGTTCTGAGTGTGTTCAGGTGTTTCCCAACGTGGCAACATCCCTACAAACTCCTGAGCAATGCGCATAGAGTTTCGCATTTTATGATATGCATAACCCGGATGAACATTTAGTCCGTTGAAATGTACTTTGGCACCGGCCGCATTGAAGTTTTCGTATTCCAGTTCGCCAATTTCACCACCATCCATGGTGTAAGCCCATTCGGCATTAAATTTATAAACATCAAAATGATCGGCACCCTGACCGATTTCTTCATCGGGAGTAAAGCCGACACGGATCTTACCGTGTTTAATTTCCGGATGTGCAATTAGGTATTCCATAGCCGAAACAATTTCGGCAATTCCGGCTTTATCATCGGCGCCAAGCAAGGTTGTTCCGTCAGTTACCAGAATGTCCTGACCTTTATATTGAAGTATTTCGGGATATTTAGCCGTTTCGAAAACGATTCCTTTTTCGTCATTCAGCACAATGTCCTTTCCATCATAATTAGCTACTACACGTACTTTGACATGACGGCCGCTCATATCTGGACTGGTGTCCATATGCGAAATAAATCCGATGGTCGGAATGGCTTTATCGGTATTGGCAGGCAATGTAGCCATTACATAGCCGTTATTATCAAGCTCAACTTCGGTTAAACCAAGTGTTTTAAGTTCATCTACCAGATAATTAGCCAAAACCATTTGCCCGGGTGTGCTGGGAGTCATGTTGGTGTTTTCGTCGGAAGTGGTGGTAAAGCTTACATATTTCAGAAATCGTTCGGTAATGTTCATAATGATATGGATTTAAAATTTCAGTCGCAAAATTACGTAAAATTTGGTATACAAATTCGTTTTTCAACCATTTTTTATTTATCCATTTCGCCACTTCATATTCTTCTCTTTTACTTATGTTATTTTTTTTATCTTTTATCAATTACATGATTATTTTTATATCAGTAAGTATTTATAAATTTATTGTTATTTTTGTTTTAAAATCAACCGCAAAGTGTGCAAAGAACAGCAAAGGAATAAAAAAAATCGTGTTATA
>CAIYTJ010000252.1 GCA_903929065.1 uncultured Bacteroidales bacterium
CGCTATAGCGGTCATTTTCCCCCTTTGTTAATACGGTGGAAGAAAAATTATGAATCAATTGGGATAGACTTCCAATAATTCACTAAAGCTTCTGATATAGCTTTTTTATGGTCGTCAGTTTTGATTCTACCTTTCAAAGCAGAGCTGATTCTTTGTTTAGTTAGGGTTGATAATCTCCTTGTTGTACGTTTCATATATTTCTGTTTTTGCAATTATAAGTTTTAATTTCCTATTATAAATAGATAGGAATATTAAATTTAATAAGTTTAAATTCAGAAAAGTTTATTTGGTATGAGTATTACTGCGTCATACGGTTGTTTTGCCAGAAAATAAGGCGTTTAGCTGTTTATGGTCTAATACAGAACGTGAAGGAACCGCTATAATTTTTGTCCAAAAATTTTGAAAAAAAATTTCTGCATTGCACCGTTCATCACATATTCCAAACACTGGTAGGGCTCCCATCAAGGGGATTATCGGGAGGAAGGGGCTAGATATGGAAGAGGGGAAGATATAATCTTCCCCACTTACTTAATTCCTAATTGCAGGAATCTTGTTCTTTTCCATAAAATCATTCAAATCGGATAATCTTACATGTATCTTGCCAGCATATTGGCTAAAAGGGATTAATCTTTTATCTCTGTAAGTTTGCCAAGTTTTACGGCTTACACCTAATAAGGCTGGTACTTTTGTGGATTCAATCCATTGAAATTCATCTTCAACATTTTTCTGCATCGAAGCAACAAGAAGTTTTTCAAGGTTGCCTAATCTTTCATTTAATTTTTCTAGTTCGGTTTGGTTTACAAGAACCATCACATTTTTTAATTCATCAATCATCAATTTAATAGTTAATACTATTATTTGTCAATTCTCTTCATATTGAAGGTTGAAAAGAACGGATTGTATCGGTATACAAAACTTATACTTTATCAATCATTGCAAATGTACTAATCTCAAAATTAAAAAACAACTAGTTTCAAAATAAATATTTCAGTAGAAAAAGATTCTGAAAAAAGAAAAGTTTCAGTAATGTTTCAGTAGAATTTTTTTATAAAACAGAAATCCCCTTACAATCTATTGATTATAAGGGGATTCCAGCATTGTAGTATTCCACTGTGTGTACCCGAAGCGGGACCAATGAACGGTTTGTTGTTAACGTCAGTTAACGCCAAAATACTCAATTATTCAATCACTTACACAAATTCCTTGAAAATTGTGGCGTAATTAATTATCACTGGTTCTGATATTTTTTACAGCACATTTTACAGCAGTCTGGATTTCAGCCGATTAAATTTCATTTTCTCGATTTTTTTTTATATATTTAGAAAAAAGATTGTGAAATATGAAAAACATAACATTTAAATTTGAGTTAGTCGATAGACTTACAAAGGATGGTAAATATCCCATCCAGTTAAGAATTACTCAGAATGGAAAACATAAAAGAAAGATGTCGGTTCTTAGGGTTAAGAGTAAAAAGGATTTCAATAAAAATGCAAGTCAGGATAATTGGATAAGACCAAGTGAGCCTAATCATAAAAAATGGAATCAAATTCTATCAGATGAACTCGCAAATGTCAAAACCCTATATAAGGAAGAATTGAATAAAGGTGGAGTTACAGCCAGCAAACTGATTGAAAAGATAAATAGTAAATACCAAGACTATTCATTTCTCCAAATTATCAAAGATAGAGGTAAACAATTGGAATTAGAAGGTGGAATTAGAAATGTAAGAAAATATGTTGGACTGGCTAACAAACTTGAAATTTTTCTACAATCTAAAGGTAAAAAAGATCTCGTAGTTTCAGAATTTGACACGAAATTTCTATCAGAATTCAGAACATATCTTTTTACATTGAGAAACGTCAAACACCAAGACAAAAGTCTTCACCCAAATACTATAGCAGGAATAATGAATACATTGAAGGCTGTAGTTAACCATACAATCAATACTTTGAAATATATGAAGATGGATGAAAATCCCTTCATTGGCACCAAGTATTGTTCGGAAATAGACACACAAAGAAATCAATTATCTGAATCAGAAATCACCCTTCTTGAAAATAATAAATTAGAGCCTTATTCTCTACAATGGCATTGTTGTAATTTTTTCTTATTTTCATTGTACATGGGAGGTATTCGTGCAGGAGATTTGATACAAATGAAATGGTGTCATATTAAAGATGGGAATAGGCTTAACTTTCAATCCGAGAAAACATCAAAATGGTATAATTTAGAAATACATTCTTTACCAAATAAAATTCTCAAATTCTATTCAAATGAAGAAATGCAACCATTAGATTATATTTTCCCCTTTCTAAAAAACAATACAACATTTCATCACGTAACAAATAACGATGAAAAAAAAACACTAAAACTTGAAGTTAACAAAAAAAGACTTAGGACAGTAAACAACAAAAATTCATTAATAAACAAATATCTCAAAAAAGTAAGAACCAATTGTGGTATAGAAACAGAATTTACATGTCACATTTCACGTCATAGTTTCGGAAGAAAAGCTAAAGACAATAATGTTGACAGTCTTCATCTTAAAACTATCTATCAACACTCATCAATACGTGAAACAGACAGATATATGGGTGGTTTTCCTTCCTGCGAAACTGACAAAATCCTCGCTGGTTTATTTGATAAATCATATAATAAAAAGAATATTCTTTGCAAATTTATTTTAGGACTTGATGAAGAACGACTGGATAAATTGATTGATTTTGTACAAAAGGAAATTGCCAGCCCCGAACCATTTGAATCTCATCAGCTATCAATGTTGAAAATGAATTTTTGATATTATATTGTCAAATTTATAATTTCATTAATCAACAGAAATTTGACCAATTTTTTCTCTAAAACTGAGATATTTCAAAAATGTAGAAATAAATTTTGGGGTAAAAAAATCAAGAATCGGGTATATAATGATCTGTGTGATATTCCACTTAGTTTGAAAAACAAATGGGTTCATGCCCCTAATGATCTTATATAATTTAAAAATTTTATGTTCGTATGTTTGTTGTTTTATAGTTTTATAGTTTTGTTGTTTTCTCTTTTCTCTGGTTGTTCTGTATCTAAATAATGACATTGTAGTCAATGTGATACCACATACCTAAGTCTTTTATAATAAACTTACAGTTCATTGTTTTTTTTGCTTTTTGGGTGCTTAGTGGATATTCCGGTCAAAATGACCAGTCTTCTCCGGATGAAATTGACCACCCACACAAGACTGAGCCCGAGCTACTATTTTCAAGCTTAATAGCGGTTACAAATTTATAGGTTTTTCTTAATAATGTTTGTATTTAATAGA
>CAIYTJ010000253.1 GCA_903929065.1 uncultured Bacteroidales bacterium
CCCCCCCCCCCCCCCCAACTCCACCAGGACGTACACTCTTTCCCTACACGACGCTCTTCCGATCTTATGCCTTCAAAAGTTTTAGGAAACTGACCATTGAAATCGTTCATGATTTGACGGGCAGCCGCATGCATGTTCCTTGCTCTGGAATAATAGCCAAGTCCTTGCCACACTTTTAGGACTTCAATTTCAGGAGCACCGGCCAGTGAATTTATATCAGGAAACTTTTCAATAAAACGGAGAAAGTAGTCTGTTCCCTGGTCGACTCTTGTTTGCTGAAGGATAATTTCAGAAACCCAAACATAATATGGCGCATTATTCGTGCGCCAAGGCAGATCACGTTTGTTCTGTTTATACCAATTGCTCAATATTTTATGAAATTCGGGCATAATTGTACTGATTTTGAAAATAATTTACAAAAAGAAGAAAAAATATTGATTAGTATGTTGTTGGTTAAATCAAAAGCGATATATTTGTGCACCAAAATTGAAATAAAAGGTCGAATCATTTAAATTTTTAGTAATGACAAAAGCAGATATCGTAAACGAGATTTCGAAGAACACCGGTATTGAAAAGGTAACTGTTCAGAAGGCAGTAGAAGCATTCATGGACACCGTATCCGGTTCACTTTCAGAAGGAAACAATGTTTATCTTCGTGGATTTGGTAGTTTTATCGTGAAAAAACGTGCTGAAAAGACAGCCCGTAATATTTCGCGTAACACTACAATCATTATTCCGGAACATAAGATTCCATCTTTCAAACCGGCTAAAACTTTTGTGGGTCGGGTTAAAAACAATGTAAAATAATTAAACGAGTATTATGCCAAGCGGTAAAAAAAGAAAAGGACATAAAATGGCTACCCACAAACGGAAAAAACGTTTGCGGAAAAATCGCCACAAGAAAAAGAAATAATTTCTTTGTGGAAGAAAAGGAATTTTGAACCTAAAGTGCAAAAGCACTTTAGGTTTGTTGTATTTATATATTTATTTAAAGTTAAGAGTAGAGATCGTGAGTAATGAACTGATTATTGATGTATCGCCCTCACATGTTGAAATCGCTTTACTCGAAAACAAAAAACTGGTAGAACTTAACAGGGAAAGCAGCGATCTTAAGTTTTCCGTCGGAGATATTTACCTGGCAAAGGTAAAGAAGATCATGCCCGGATTAAATGCTGCTTTTGTTGATGTAGGCTACGAGAAAGATGCGTTCCTCCATTATTTGGACTTAGGTCCCCAATTCCAGACATTAAACAAGTTTCTGAAACAGTCAGTTTCCAGAAAAATCAAGCTCACAAGTGAGTTGCGAATCCAACCGGAACCTGACATACAGAAAGATGGGAAGATTTCTGACGTTCTTAAAACCGGTCAGACGATTCTGGTGCAAATTGCAAAAGAACCGATTTCGACCAAAGGACCAAGACTAACTTCTGAACTATCGGTGGCTGGCAGAAACATGGTATTGATCCCTTTTAGCAACAAAATTTCAGTTTCTCAAAAAATCGAATCGGCTGAGGAGAAAAGCCGTTTAAAAAAATTAGTTCAAAGCATTTGCCCCAAAAATTATGGGGTTATTGTCAGAACTGCTGCTGAAGGGAAACGTGTAGCGGAATTGGACCCTGAACTTCGGAGATTGGTAACTAAATTTGAGAATGCAGTAGTCAAGCTCGAAAAGCAAGTTGCCCCTTCGTTGATTTTGGGTGAACTCGATCGGACAATCGGTATGATCAGAGATTTATACAATCCTGATTTTTCGAATATTTTTGTCAACAACGAGGAGATTGCCGCCGAGATTAAGGAGTATGTGGGAACTATCGATTCCGAAAAGAAAAAAGTTGTTAAATATTACAACGGCAAAATGCCAATTCTGGAATATTTTGGAATCGACAAACAAATCAAAGCATCTTTTGGTAAAACCGTTTCATTCAGAAGCGGAGCTTATCTGATCATTGAACACACTGAAGCTTTTCATGTTATTGATGTGAACAGCGGAAACAGGTCTAAGACCGGTGATCAGGAATCTAACGCCCTGGAGGTCAATCTTGCTGCTGCAGAGGAGGTTGCCAGTCAATTGCGCCTTCGTGATATGGGGGGCATTATTGTAATCGATTTTATCGATATGCATGGGAATGAAAACCGGCAGAAAGTTTTCGAGAAAATGAAGGAAGCAATGGCTTCCGACAGAACAAAGCATAATATTTTGCCATTAAGCAA
>CAIYTJ010000254.1 GCA_903929065.1 uncultured Bacteroidales bacterium
ACTTTTATCCGGGTTAAAATAATGATATGCTCCTTTTGTTATTCCGTTTGATTCAGCTTCGAACCAGTTTATTCTGAATTTATCATCTATTTTTTCAGTGCCGTCAGTTGCCTTTATAAAACAAAATAAATCAAAATGGTTGGCTCTGGAACAATCGTTGAAAGAGAAAAGCAAACGTAATCCCGACGAACTTGCCGACTTATACATTCAGCTTTTGAATGACCTTTCCTATTCTCAAACTTATTATCCCAAAAGCAAGACCACGGTTTATCTTAATTTTCTGGTGTCGCAAATATACAGAAAAATTTATAAAACCCGACGCATGGAGCATAACCGGGTAGCTTATTTTTTCCGTACCGAAGTGCCAACACTAATGTATCAATATCGAAAACAGGTTCTTTTTGCATTTATTCTATTCCTGTTTTTCAGCATATTGGGAGCTTTATCGGCACATTACGACCAGACTTTTGTTCGATTGATTTTGGGAGATGATTATGTGAATATGACCTTGAAAAATATTGATAAAGGTGATCCGATGGCTGTTTATAAATCCGGAAATTCCATGGGTTCTTTTATTGGGATTACGATGAATAATATCGGAGTTGCTGCAAAAGCTTACATTTTCGGGATGACTGCCGGAATTATGACATTTTATTCTGCCTTGCAAAATGCCATAATGCTCGGTTCGTTCCAGTATTTCTTTTATCAACAGGGAGTCTTTGTTCAAAGTCTGAAAGGAATCTGGCTGCACGGTGCCATGGAGATTTTCAGCATTATTATTTCAACTGCCGCAGGGTACATTTTGGCAGGTTCAATTCTTTTTCCAAAAACATATTCAAGAATGTACTCATTTAAGAACGGAGTACAGGACAGTTTGAAGATTTTTATAAGTACCGTTCCTTTTTTCATTGCTGCAGGTTTTATCGAAGGTTTTGTAACACGTCATTCCAATACCATGCCGCTATGGATTGATATTTTAATCATTACCGGCACATTATCCATAATTTCATTTTACTATTTAATTTATCCATTCATAATTCATAAAAAACAGAGCCATGGCGGAATTCCAACTTTACAAAAAGCGTGATTTTAGTGCTCTTATGAGCGACACAATGCAGTTTTTTAAACAATTCTGGAAAAACTATTTTCGGAATTATGTGATTATCAACGGAGCTTTGTTGCTCTTAATGTGTGTGTTATATTTTTTGGTTTTTAAAGACCTGTTTAAGAACATTTATAACCCCGGATATGCAACAACGTGGTTAACTAACCAAAATCTTCCTTTATTAGGGGGTGGTATACTATTATTTATTTTGGTTTCTATTGTGTTGTCCATTTTTTCCACAGCTTTTCCAATGGTTTATTTGAAATTGTTGAAAACCAAAGGAGAAGACTCTTTCACATCCGCAGAAATCTTTGATGGAATTAAAAGTTACGCCGGTAGAATCATGTTGTTTGGAATTATCTCCCTTTTTATAATGATTCCTATTGGAATAATCGTATTTGGGTTAGGTGCGCTGCTGAGTATTCTGATTATTGGAATACCGCTGCTTATTTTGGCATTACCAACTTTTATGGTTTGGAATATGCAGGCTATGTATGTATATTTAGAAGAGGGTTTGGGTTATTTCAATGCATTGGGTAAGGGTTGGAAAATCACTTTCGAGAAATACTGGCATGTGGTTGGTGCTGCAATAGTTTCGTTTATGTTTGTGATGATTGTGAGCAGTGTATTTAATATGGTACCGGCAATTATGATGATGACGTCTGTATTTACATCAGGCGGGCGCCCCGAAGCAATGACTATGACTCCAACTATGCTTGTATTCTATGTTCTCGGAATGATTTTTTCTTTTATTGCCAATAATGTTTTGTATGTACAACAGGGATTGGTTTATTACAGTTCGCAGGAAAATAGCGTAAATCATCAGGCTTTTTCTGAGATTGATAACATAGGTAAAGATGAGGAATAAAGTACTGATTCTGTTTTTTCTAAGCTGGACTTTTCTATCATTGTCGGTTGCTCAGGTCGTTTCACCCAGGTTTCCGACAAAACCTGTTTTTGATTCGATTCTGTCAGGCGACCGCAGTGAACGGATTGTCCAAATGAAAAAACTTTTTAAATCAGTACCAAGCGATACGGTAACTTGTAAAGTAGTGCCGCTTGATCCCCGTTTCAGGGAAAAATATAAGAGTGACGATGAGTTCAATTACAAACGGGAAGAAGGCGGAAAGCCTTTTCTGGACCGTTTACTGGAAAAGATAGGCAGACTTTTCAGGAGTTTATTTGGAATAGAAAATCTGAATAAGGTATCGGATGTAACAGTGCTTATTTTCAAGATATTATGCGGGCTGGTAGTTTTGGTTGTAATTTATTTTATCATACGCATGTTGATGAATCATAAAGGAAAGTGGTTCTTCAAAAAGAAAAACGAATCCATTACAATCGATATTAATAACACTGAGCAACTGATTCAATTGGCCGACTTTGAACAACTGATTTCCGAAATAGAAAAGCAGGGCGATACTCGTCAGAGCATCCGACTCTATTATCTTTGGTTGCTCAAAGATCTGAAAGATAAAGAACTCATCGATTGGAAACCTGAAAAAACAAATGCAGATTACCTTTCCGAACTGAAGAATGTAACCTTGAGAAGCAAGTTTACATACCTTTCTTACCTGTATAACTTTATCTGGTACGGTGAGTTTTCAATTGGTGATGCAGATTACATCACAGCAAAAAAAGCGTTTTTAAATCATTTGAAAGGAGACCGCTCAAATGGATAAAACGCTTAAAATATACATTGCAGCATTGGTTGGAGTGATTATTCTGATTATTTTTATTGATACATCGCGGACAAAACCTACCGACTGGTCGCCGACTTATTCGCTGGATAACAAAAATCCGCTTGACTTGTATGTTTTTAATCATGAAATAGAAAAGATTTTTCCAAATGATAAGCTGCAACGCGTTACGGTAACACCTTTTGAATATTTCCGGGAAAATAAGGAATCTGTCAACATTTTGATGATTCATGAGAGTGCATCAAATCTGACCGATTCGCTATTGCTTACACAAATAAGTAATGGAAGTGTTATGTTTGTCAGTTCCGAAAACTTTACCCGTTTATTCACGGATACATTGAAACTGAAATTCCAGTATGTCGACCAGAATTTAAGCCTGAAAAACCAGGATTCAGTAAAGCTAACGCTTACTAGAGCTGATTGGCACAACAAATATTTCTACCTGAATCCGGCTATGAATACTTATAGTTTTGTAAGGATGAATCCTGCAACCACCAGTATTCTTGGAATGACTCAAATGCCTGACGGCATCAATTATCCGGGCTTTGTGAGGGTGAAATTTGGCAAAGGGCTCATTTATGTACATGATGAACCACAGGTTTTTACCAATGTGTCGTTGCTGGAGGCAAACAATTCTGCCGATTATGTGGCGCATATACTTTCATACATTCCGCGGGATAAACCGCTTGTCTGGTTCGTGGGAGGTCAGACCCGATTTACCGGAAAACCAATCAATGAAAGTCCTCTTTCAGTAGTTTTTCGTTATCCGGCACTCAAAATGACCTGGCTGTTATTTATTTATGGAATGCTGCTGTACATGTTGTTTAATGCCAAACGCCATCAACGCATGGTACCGGTGGTAAAACCGCTTAGAAATACTACGGTTGAATTTGTTCAAACCATTGGAAACCTGTATTATCAGGAAGGTCGTACAGCAAATATACTTGGTAAGAAGATTATTTATTTTCTTGATCGGGTGCGAAACAGGTATTACCTGGATACAAGCAAACTGGATGATAGTTTTGCTGATAAATTGCAAAGCAAGTCTGGAAAAGACAGGGAACTGATTGACGCCATACTGGTTTGCATCAGGGATTTTCAGAAGCTCAAAACGGCTATTCCCGGCGATTTAATTAAGCTCAACAATCTGATTGAAGAATTTTGGAATGAAACCCCTGATTAACTCCCGTTAGTCGTTGACCGAAGGTTCTCATGAAGGGAACTTTTGAGAACTTTAAAATCTTTAAACCACAAAAGGAACACAAAAGTATTACAGTAAATAATTATTTAGTTGAGATTAATTTTCGATTTAAAAGACATTCAAA